>JBDHDY010000066.1:0-10558 GCA_039591275.1 Gemmatimonadota bacterium
TATCCTCGCCGCAGCGGGCGCCTCGGGTTTCCCAATCGACCCCGAACAACTCACGCTCTCCGCACAAATTCGGAGGGACGAGGGCGGCCCGGCGGGTGACTGGCTTGTCCTCGCCGACCGGGGCACCACAGCAAATCCTGACTCCGAAGCGGCCCAGAGAATCTTTGGCTCGACGGCCCTGGCGCTCAAACTGGATCTCGGAATGGGTGGTGCCGAGGGAACGGTCTGGACGTGTGACCTGTCCCAGGAATACGTCAGGATTAACTCGAACTCACAAAGCTGACCCAGGCGGCTTGCCCGCCTCGGGCGTCTGCAGCGGGAGGCTCGTTCAGGGGCCGACAACGGCCATCGCCAGCCGGGCGCCCGCCTTCGAGCAATCGCTCATCAGCGAGGCGTCCAGCCGGCGGAAGCAAATCTCTAACGTACGCTGTGGCAGATACTCTTACGACGGGTTTCGCGAGACGTGCTGCGTGTGAACCTTCCAGAGCCCGTCCTCGGAGTCCTTCATCCAGACGATAGTCCCATGCCCCGCAAACGTTTGGCGATCCTCCTCCTTGTACTGAACGTCAGTGGAGTGCCGGAACGTCATGACGGCCACATCCGGGCTTAGCACTTGCACTTCGGGATTTTGCACCACGAAGTTGAGATGCTCCACCGTTTCCCAATAAGCCCGAGTTGTCTGGTCGTGATCCTCGAAACCGGTCCCCAGCGTCCCATCCGTCCAGACCGTGGTGAGGTCAGGCACGTTGTGGTACATGGTCATCAAGGAATCGAGGTCTCCGTTGTTCACGAACTGAGTCCACATTTCAACACGTCCCTCAACGAATCCTGTCTCGACTCGCCGCTGCTGTGAGGTGATGCCCCTCGGGCCGCACCCAAGCACCGCAACGCAGGCTAGCACAGCGCACAATTTCATTAGTTGCATTACCGTCCTCCGTTGGGTGGAAAGTATCGCCGCTCCTAACCTACCGCCGGGGAGGCTTGCGTCAATCCATCCCCCCCGGTAGCGTAGCACCGCTCGCGTGGCTGGCGAGGGCTGACGGCGCCGCCGCCCGCCATTGCACAAGCGGCATTCAGGAACTAAGCCAACTTATCCGGAGGACCCTTTTGCACAACCGATTCCTCATGTACCTGGCTGCCATATCGTTCCTGGCCGGCGCAGGGCCGATTGCTGCCCAGGATGCTCCTCCTTCGGGCAACGCGACCATTCACGATATCGTAGCGGCGGTTTCCGCGACGCGCGTCGAACGAGATATTCGCAAGCTCGTGAGTTTCGGCACCCGCAACACACTTTCAGACACCCTTTCCCCCAACCGTGGCATCGGCGCTGCCCGCCGCTGGATCAAGGCGGAGTTCGACAGCATCTCGCAGGCGTGTGAAGGTTGCCTCGAGGTCTTCTACGTGTCCGAGGTGTTCCCCGAAGGCCGCCGGATTCCAACCCCGACCAACGTCGTCAACGTGGTGGCCGTCCAAAGGGGGACTACTGATCCCAACCGCATGGTACTCATGAGCGGCGACATCGACAGCAGGATCAGTGAGGCCACCAATGCCGTGGACTCCGCGCCCGGTGCCAATGACAATGCCAGCGGCATGGCGGGGACCCTGGAGGCCGCCAGGGTGCTGACGCAATACCGCTTCAATGCCTCGGTGGTTTACATCGGGCTTTCGGGGGAGGAGCAGGGCTTGTATGGGGGACGAACTGTAGCTCGATACGCCAAAGAGAATGGCTGGGATGTGGCAGCCATGCTCAACAACGACATGATCGGCAACATCGAGGGAATAAGCGGCGTCATCGACAACTCCACGGCACGGGTGTTCTCCGAGCCCACCCCACCCAGCGAAGCTCCCTGGGCGCTGCTGCGGACCCGGGGTGGCGAGGTGGACGGCAAGTCGCGTCAGCTGGCACGTTACGTGGACAAGATGGCCGACATGTACCTCCCGACGCTCGACGTTACGATGATCTACCGCCTCGACCGGTTCGGGCGCGGAGGGCATCACACGCCATTCGCCAACGAGGGTTTCCCGGCGGTGCGGATCATGGAGAGCCACGAGAACTACACGCGGCAGCACCAGAACATCCGGGTCGAGGACGGGATCTCATACGGTGACGTCATCAATGGCGTCAATTTCGAGTACGCGGCTACGCTGACGGCGCTCAACGCGGCCACATTGGCATCACTGGCATGGGCTCCCGGCCCGCCGGCCAACGTGCGCATCCGGGGAGCCGTCCAGCCAGCTGCGACGCTCATGTGGAACGCGCCGGCGGGCGAGTCACCTGTGGCGGGCTACCGGGTCTATTGGCGACACACTGACTCACCTACCTGGGATTTCAGCCTCTGGGTCGGAAAGCCGGTCGAGGAGCAGGCCACCGCGGCTGGGGCGACATATGGGTATCGCTTCGACGGCATGGTCATCGACAATTATTACTTCGGCGTGGCGGCAGTGGGGGAAGATGGGAGTGAGAGCACTGTGGTGTTTCCAATACCGCGGCCGAGCAACCCCTCCGGCTAGGGGCCGAGCGCGCGTTAGAGGCGGCCACCGTATTTAAATCCCTAACGGCGCGCCGTCGATTCACTATCTTAGCAGTTGTCGGGGGAGGAGCGCACCGCCGCCCTACCCGGCTCGCAGCGCACCGCGTGCCGGCAACGCTGAACCTCTCACCGATGTCCTATCCGGCGTACGTGAGAAAACAAGTCCCTACGATCCGGAAATGCGGGTAGTTGTCTCCGGCCTACCGGCCAAACACGCCGCCCGGGTGGGCGTGCTAGAGTCCGGCCGAATGCCGGGAGGGGGTACTCGTGGGCGATTTGCTTTCGACCATTCAGGAGGCGTTGCAGGGGAGCTACGTCATAGAGGCGGAGATCGGCCGTGGGGGGACGGCCACGGTGTTTCGGGCCCGCGACGTCCCAGCCGAGCGCCAGGTGGCACTCAAGGTGCTCCGGCCCGAGTTTACCATGACCCTGATGGCCGAACGGTTCCACAGGGAGATTGCCCTCCTCAATCGTCTCGAACACCCAAACATCCTTCCAGTGCTCCAGTCCGGTGAATCGCGGGGCGTTTTCTACTTCACGATGCCTCTCACGAGTGGTGAGACGCTGCTCTCCAGGATCGATGAGACAGGCCCCCTTTCTCTCGAGCAGTCTATTTCGCTGATCCGGGACGTGGCGGCAGCGATCGATCACGCCCACGAGCACAACGTTATTCATCGGGATATCACGCCCTCCAACGTGATGATCGAAGAGGGCCAGGCGATCGTTTGTGATTTCGGTATCGCCCGCGCGATCGAGGTTGCGGTCGGCGAGGAACTCTCGTCCAGTGGTTTGGTGATCGGCACCCCAGAGTACATGAGCCCCGAACAGGCGTCAGGTGACTCGGAGCTCAGCGGAGCGATCGACGTCTATGCGCTGGGGTGCCTCGCCTACACGATGCTGACGGGCGAAGTGCCGTTTACTGGGCCGACCACGCAAGCCATTCTCGCACGACACGTGGCGGAGCATCCCCGCTCGATCCGAATTGTGCGCCCGGAGGTACCCGAGCGATGGCAGCGTGCCGTTGAGTGGGCGCTATCAAAGGATCCCAAGAAGCGGCCGAGGAGCGGAGCGGAGTTTGTGCGGGAATTAGAAAGGCCGCACTAGTTCAGCTTTCTCATCATCGTCATCATGCGATCGAGCACAGGTTGCAGCTCGTCTGAGGCATCGCTCCAGAGCGCGATCACGCGCCGCGCCCACGCATGCGCCGCTGCGGTATCCCCGACCTGGGCAGCCAGCTCAGCCCGCAACGCCATTCCACGAACGAGGCCCACGGCGTCATCGGGTGATTCGATGACCCGTGAGCTAAGTGTGGGCAAAGCGGTCCGGTTGAAGGACCGTCCCAGCAGCTCGCCAGCCGTGGCGGTGTCGCCCACCTGGAGTAACAGCCAGACTTCCTGGTATAGTCGCCACGGCGAGACCCGCGTGCGTTGAGCGCGACGCATTTGTACGAGCGTGTCGAGTCGCGTGCGCACCGCAGCAGTGTCCCTCTGGGAGAGTGCCCACTGGATCTCGATGAGGTCGCCACCGGGGAAGGCACGGGGCCGGTGCACGGTGCTCCCCCCCACAAAGGGAAAGGCAAGCTGCATCGGCTGGTCGAGCAGCGCGTGCAGGACGTCTTGCTCCGGCAGCCCCTCTACCCAGGTTCTGAGCTGTATTACGACCTCCCGCTCGAGCGCCCGGACACTGTCCACGGGCTCGCCAAAGGCTGCGTAAGCCAGGAGTCTTTCGCGCGCCCCTATGACCGGAGCCGGAAGAGCCCGTAACCGATCATCCTGCAGACTCCTTCGGTGCGCGGGAAGCGCGGTGAGCACTAGCTGGACCGTCTGATGCACGTGGCCGGTTAGTGCGGCAAGAGCTTCGAGCGCATGGGCCTGGTCTGGATTCGGGTCCGACCACCGCTCGATCAATGAATCGGATAATGCCCGAGCCCAAGCGAAGCGATCGGACTTCAACAACAACCGCACGTGCCGAACTGCGGCACTCATTTCTTCGGCCGAATCCCGCGCGACCTCCCGAGCCCGCTCGATGGCGGTCATACTCGAATCGATGTGGCCCAGCAGCTCGAGGGCAAACGCGTGGGTTTCATGCGCCGCCGCAGATCGAGGAACGGCTGAACTCCACTGTTCGGCCAGTTGCAGGAAGAGGGATTGGTTACGGACTAGGGCATCGTCGCGCGTCGGCGAAATGGTCCCTGGGCGCGCCGCATAGACGTCGCCTGTCGGATAGGGAACGAAAGCCAGCGTATCACCCTGCAACGATGGATATGCGCGAAAGCTTCCTGTATCTGGTGGAGCTGCTACACCTGCCCTGAGCTGCTTGGTCTCCACGAAGAGGACTCGGAGCAACGGCTGGATACCGCGCTGCGCAAACACTCGGTTGGATGATGGAACGAGTCGCAGAACCTGGGTATAAGCCCGGACTGCGGTGTGATAGCTGCTGCGAAACCGCCAACGCGAGGGGCTGGCTGGATCGCGCACCACGATGCCATCCATGCGATTGCAATCTCCCAATCCAATCCAAGCCTCGACCGCGGACGAATCCCGCGCGATGATGTCACGGTACGTTGTGCACGACTGGGGAAACTGCCCCTCGGCGAGAGCGAGGAGCGCACGCGCGAGCAAGCGATTGTTGGGCTCCAAACGTCCGCTGAGCCAGGTCGCCTGCCGTGCCGCTGTCTGCCAATCGTCCACCGGTCTTCCTGCCCACATCATGCTGTGGGCCAACGACAAATGGGCGTCGGCAAATTGCGGATCTAGCACGGTGGCCTCACGGAGTTTCTGCTCGGCCTCCGAAAGACTCCAGCGGCGCAGAGCCTCGCGGCCTTCAACGAAAGCGCGACTTGCCCGCAGATCCCGAGTCATCGGTTCCCCACCCGGCCTGGTTGGCACGTCCAAGAGCGCTGCCACCAAACTCTCGAACTTTTCCGCAAGATCATCCGCCCCCACGACCACGTCGATGCTCGCCGTGTTCAGTTGGTCGGGACGCCCTCGCGAACTGATCGCATAGAGCACCGCGTTGAGGTATACCGTATCACCGCGCTGACCGATATCGACTGTTGCAAGACGGCCGGCGCGCACCGCTCGTGCAATCTCGTACCAGTCCGAGAGTTGAACTGCGTCGCCCTCGACCATGTTGCGACGCTCATCAACGAGCAGTGGATTCGCAGGTCGCACGCCGACAAAACTGCTGAGCGCCCGAGAGAACCACAGTTCACCGTCATCACCGTCGAGCAATAGGGGATCCGGGCCGCCCTCGTCTGCAAACGCCGCGACCACATAGGTGGAAGCGCCAAGCCCAGGCGGGAAGATCAACGGGACTACAAATTTCGTTACGAGGAACAGGCCGGCGATCGCTGCCAATGCAACCATCATCCACCGCCGATGGACCAGCAAGGTCTCCTTAATAGTCCTGCGGACTCCCGCCGGCTCGGTGCCCAACGATGAGATCGCTTCCGCAAACTTTTCTGCGGTTCGGTATCGGTCCGCTGGTACTTTGGCAAGCGTCTTCTCGACCACTCGTTCGGCGTGGACCGGCACTGTCGCCCGAATGATGCGCAGCGACTGCGGTTCCTCCTGTATCTGGCGTGCGATCACAGCCTCAGTTGTCGATCCGGTAAACGGCGGTTCGCCCGCCAGCATCTCGTAGACCACGCACCCCAACGAATACAGATCACTGCGGCCGTCGATCTCACCAGCGCCGCTCGCCTGTTCCGGACTCATGTACGCCGGCGTGCCAATCGCCACGTCACTCGACGTCAAGCTTTCACCACCGGCCACTGCGACAGCCTGGGCTATGCCGAAGTCAGTGAGTACCGCGTGCTCTGCTGAGAGGTGGATGTTCTCAGGTTTGATATCCCGATGTACGACGCCACGACTGTGGGCATGGCTCAGCGCCTTGGCGACGTCACCGGCAATGTGGAAGGTGTCTTCCAGGGAGAGCTGCGTCTCCCGCAGCAAACGCTCTCGCAACGATTCACCTTCCACGAACGGCATGACGTAGTAAAGGAAGGCCTCAACCCCTTTCCCCCCCTCCGCGGAGCGGAGCGGGGGAACGACGGCCTGACCTGAGTCGAACAGCGGCAGGATGAGCGGGTGCTGAAGCCGCGCAGCGATCTCAATCTCTCTCAGAAACCGCTCGGAGTCGATCGCGGCAGCAATCTCTGGCTTGAGAACCTTGATGGCGACGTTGCGGTCGTGCTTTTGATCGGACGCGAGGAAGGCGATGGCCATGCCGCTGCGACCGACCTCGTGCTCGATCGTGTAGCGTCCGGCCAAGCCGGATTTGAGGCGACCCAACACGTCATCCATGCGAGCGTGGCTTCGGCAGAGGGGGGAATATCTACCATACTCCTCCCGACAAAAACCCGCCAGAGATTGCGTCCTCCCCCTACCATGGTTGAATCATCTATCACTCGACGTGGTGAGCCACCTGGCGGTGGCGCCAGCAAAGAGATGAGGCCCCACCGTGAACGAGAGCGGTCGACTACCGGTCAATTCCGTCGGGGAGACAATCGGAGGGAGAGACAATTAAGGAAAGGGACCGGGCGTAGGGCACACCGGTTCACTGGCCGTCGCCACGAATGAACTGTCCGGAGAAGCCGTGGAGTGGCTTTTGTGTGGAGCTGTTATCCTGAGAGCGAGCAATCAGGCCGAGGCGACAGTCCCACTTGCTGAGTGCTATGTTCAGCGCCTCAGCCTGATGCGCTGGAGCCATGGCGCAAGAATGCGCGTAAACCCTACGAGGTGTGCTGGCACAACCCCAACGTCACTCGTCGTTCCAGGGGTCGTCAGGCGGATCGCCTGGGTCGCCTTCCTTCGTGGGTGGGAAGCCAGCCGCTCCCTCCAAGCGAATGATGTCGAGGCGGACTTTCTTACCCCAAATTGCCATTTCTTTCATCCACTTGTTGAGATCCTTCTGCGCCGTCTTTTCCTCTTGAATATCAGTTTTGAACGTGGGTGTCTTGGGTTTTTTCGCCATCATGCACCTCTCTCTAGGGCCGTTGGTTGTCAGTTTCGGGAGCTTTGGCCAGCTAAGTCATAACGGCCGAGCCGCCTGAGACGCTCCTCGTATCTGCCTGCGGCCGCTTCATCACCAAGCTCGCGCGCGATCCGCAGTCGGAGCGACAGACTGGCAGGCAGGAAGATCAAATAGGGCACTGGGCCGGGCGCGTCCAACGAGGAGGCGACACGATGCGCCTTCTCGTACTCGCCACGGGCAAACAGCAATTGAGCGAGGGCCATCCGCTCGGCACCCAGTGACTCCCAAGGACGGTAGGCGAGCCCGCGTCGGTCGGTCGCCGTGGGTGTGAGAGATTCGAGTAAAGCCAGAGCCCCCGTTGAGTCACCCTCTGCCAGCGCGATATGTGCGGTGAGGCTTCTGGCAAGAAGGTCTTCCATTCGCGTACCGCGCATGGCTAGCATGTCGCGGATTTGTGTAGCCTCGTCCAGGCGACCTTGCACAAGGTCCCACATACCCAGGAACCAGAGTCGTGGCTCGCTCAAGTCGAACAAGTTCCGACGACGCTGCTCTGCTATTTCCGACGCCTTTGTGGCCAGAGGAGCACCGGCCGCTGCGTCCAACAGATAGAAGTCCTCCGCTGCTGAGACACCCGCTGTCGCCGCAGAGTTCAGGAGTTCTGCAACCTCGTCGGCTCGTCCCATCGCCACTAACAGACTCTGCAATCCGACCAACGAACTCCAGCGCTCTTGTAGCCACGGATAGTCGTTGGCGGCGTAATACTCGAGTGCTGCCGTCCACGCCGCGCGAGCGCACTCCGGTTGCAGGCCACCCGCAGCCAGCGAATGCGCAGCATCGAACACTTGTTCGTGCTCACGCTCTGTCACGGCTCGCCAATCAAAGTTCGGAGACTCTCGAGCGCACTCGAGGACGAGCTCGACCCTCCTAAACATCGTCGTGTCCGGACGAGCGGCGCGAAATTCCTCCAGCAGGCGAGATGCTGCCTCGAGATCTCCCCTTCGGGTGGCGAACTCGACGAGATGGTACAGCACAGGAGCTAGACCCTCACTCTTGTGGTACGCCTCGAGCAACGCCGCCTCGGCCAGCGAATCCTGGGGCGAGTCGCGAGGCAGCAGGTGGGTATAGGTGTCGCCGAGCAGCATCCACGCGTCCGGCCAGTCCGGATCGATGCCAATCGCGTGGCGGACATGGGTCACCGCCGTGTCTGCCTGAGCGGAGAGATACGCCTCGTACGCGCGAGCGTACTCCAGATCCCGCGGCACCAAGGACTCCCGGTTTTTCAATGCAACCCGGAGAAGTCCCCTGGCTGACTCTGCCGTCTCGCTCCAGGCCGCTGCACGCGCCGCCTTGAGGGCAGCTAGTGCAAAGGCCGAATCGTGAGAGACTGCGCTGCTGTAGTGCTCGAACGCGTCTACGAAATTGCCATCGTTGAAATGCCGCTCCCCTTGCACGAACGCCTGAACAGCTTCAGTCGTACGCCCGGTCACAGCCGACGGGTCTACTGATCCACCAGTCGGCAGGAGCGAAAGCAGAAGCTCTCCCACCGCGAGAACGCCAAGGCGCCTCACGTCCGCACGCGCCCCCGCCGTGTCAACCCGCGCGACGATGGAATCATCGAGCACGCTGTAGAGGCTGAGATTCACCATGGCGGTGTCGCCGGCCAGCAGGGCGCGACCATCAACGAAGAAGCCGGCTGCGTTGGCGCGCGCCAATTCGCGCTTTGTTTGCGTGGCAATCAGCTGGGGGCTTTCGAGATGGCGCGGGTCGGCCAGCAAGTCCAGCCCGTTTTCCCAACGGAGTGAGGCTCTGCCCCACAGGCCGGCGACTATCAAGTACGCCACATCCTGACCCACGAGCTCTTCATCTGCGCCACTAGCACCACTCACAACCAGGGGATACGCCACGATGCGGTTGGGATCGAGCGGCTCCGGCGGATTGAAGAAAAGAGTGCCCAGCACCGCGCCGGCCGCGACGAGGCCGCTTGCAGCAAGGGTCAGCGGTCTACGGTACGACCTCTTCGGCCGGACCGCCTTGTAAGTGCCGGTTTGAAGCGAACGGACAGAATCGACAAACTGTGCAGCCGTGTTGAAGCGGTCCGCCGGCACCTTGGCCAGTGTCTTCTCCAGCACTTGAACGAATCCCGCCGAGACGGTGGGCCGTACGATTCGCAGGGAGGGCGGTCGTTCGTTCACCTGTCGGGCGATGATCGTCTGTGCCGTTGGCCCACTGAACGGGGGTTCTCCAGCGAGCATTTCATAGACCACACATCCCAGCGAATACAGATCGCTTCTGCCGTCGATGTCCCTGCGCCCTGTCCCTTGCTCCGGGCTCATGTACGCCGGTGTGCCCACGGCAACACCGACATCGGTTGCTGTCGTACTCCCAGCCGTCGTTACTGCTCGCGCAACGCCAAAGTCCGCCACCAGCGCATGCCCGCTCGTGAGCAGGATGTTGTCCGGCTTGATGTCCCGATGGATCACACCATGGCCGTGCGCGTAGACCAACGCTTCACCCACATCCCGCGCGATTTCCAACGCATCGTCGACGGGAAGTTGCGTTTCCCGCCGTAGTCGATCGGCGAGCGACTCACCCTCGACGTAGGGCATGACGTAATACAGCAACCCGTCGGTTTCGCCGGACTCGTGCATGGAAAGGATGTGGGGATGCTGAAGACGTGCGGCGATTTCCGTTTCGCGTAGAAACCGCTCCGAGCCAAGGCTGACCGCCACGTCTGGCTTGAGAACCTTGATGGCTACCGGGCGATTGTTCTTCAGGTCGTGAGCGAGGAAGACGTAGGCCATCCCGCCACGGCCAAGCTCTCGCTCGACTGTGTAACGGCCGGCCAGCCCGGATCGGAGGCGACCGAAGACGTCCGCCACGGGGACCCGCCTCCGAGTGGAAGGAGTATCGCTAGCATACTCCTCGGCCCCCGGCCTAGCTAGAGGCGGCTTCGCGGCTCCGAGGAACGGTTCCTCGAGGCGGCACGGTTGCGGCGGCGCAACAATACCGGAGAGTCGAGGTCTACCATCCGTGACCTTGGCCATTGGAAA
>JBDHDY010000067.1:0-10479 GCA_039591275.1 Gemmatimonadota bacterium
GGAAGAGCGGTGTCCGGGAGCAGTTCAATGGGGATGTTGCGCCACGCCGCCACCCCGAGAAGGCCTACTGCGACGTAAGCCATGGAGACGGCGACCGGACGTTTGATCGAGAGGCGGATCATGGATCCCCACCCTCCCCTGCCGCCCCAGGCGGTCGGGCGGTCGGGCGGTCGGGCGGTCCGTCCCCCGAACCCCTCACCTCACGGGCGGGCCGGCGGGCCGGAGGGCAGTCCACCCCACCGCTCACCTCCCCGGCGGGCAGGCGGGCAGGCGGTCTGTCCACCCCACCACCCCCCAGGGGTCCTAATCCCACGGCCGTGCGCAGCTTCACGCGTCCCTCTTCGATGAGGTCGTAGGCCACAGGCACGACGATCAGCGTGAGCGCTGTGGCGCTGATGAGACCGCCGATGACCGCAACTGCCAGCGGCGCACGCAAATCGGAGCCACGACCGAGGCCCAGAGCCATTGGCGTCAAGCCCAGCACGGTAGTCACGGTGGTCATGATAATGGGACGCAGGCGTACTCTGCCCGCTTCGAGGATCGCCTGGCGCAGCACGAGTCCCTGGTTTCGCATCTGATTGATGAAATCCACCTTCACGATCGCGTCGTTGACCACGATACCGACCAAGATCACCATGCCGATCAAGCTCATGGTGTTGAGGCCGGCACCGGCGAGCCACAAGCCAAGCGACGCGCCCACGGTGGCCAGAGGGACGCTCAGCAGAATGGTGAAGGGATGAACGAACGACTCGAACTGGGCCGCAAGGATCATGTACACCAGTACCAACGCCAATCCGAGTGCGAACGCGAGATCCCGGAAGCTTTTGTTCCGTTCTTCGTTCTCACCACCAACGTCAGCACGGAGGCCTCGCGGCGGCGGACTGTTTGCGAGGGTCCTCTGCACAACTGCCAAAGCGGCGTCGAGTCCTCCCGACGCCACGTCGGCGTACACAGCCACCACACGCGACTGCTCGAATCGGCGGACCTCCGCCGGCCCCACGGTCTCCCGCGTCCGGATCAGTTCCCGCAGCGGCACCCCGTTGACGGTGAGCAGTTCCAGTGTTGCAAGGGAACGCCGCTCGCTTTCGGATAGCCGGACAACGACAGGAATCTTCCGATCAAAATCCACGAACTGCGTGGCAACATCACCCCGCATGAAACGCTCGATCGTCTCCGCGATTGTGCGCGGTTCAATCGCATATACGGCTGCTCGCTCGCGATCGACCTCGATAAGAATTTCGGGTTGGCCTTCTTCCGTCGAGAGTCTGACGTTCGTGAGTGTCGCCACATCCGCCAGCCGCTGCTCGGTCTCTCTGGCGAATTGGAACGCCAGTGCAAGATCATCTCCGCGAATGCGCACCGCGAGATCGGCCTCGTCGCCGCCAAGCAAGCGACCGAGCGCAGTCGCCTGGCCGGTCTCGACGGCAAGTGCACCGGTGGGAAAGGTCGCAAACGAGGAACTCAGAGCGCCAAGCGTGCTCGCAGTCCCGGCCCCACGAGCGAGCCTCACATCGAGCGTAGCCGTGTTGAGACCGCTTTCTTCTTCCTCGACGCCCGCAATTGCTTCCTGGCGGCCGACCCGCGTGAAGACCGCGTCGATATTCGGACTCGCCAGCAGCGCTCGTTCGAGTCGTCCTGCGGCGTCCGACGTCTCTTCAATGGGCGTGCCCCGCTCGAGTGCCAGCCTCGCCTGGAACGAGCCCTGGTCTACATCCGGCAACACATCTCGATCGAGCGTCGCTGCCAACCCCACGCCCACGATCAGTACGGCGACGGCAGCTGTTACAACCCGGCCACGATGGTCGAGTGCACGCTCGAGGGCATCGTGGTACCAAGAGGCAAAGCGCTCGAACGACCGGTCAAATGCATCCAACGGTCGCGCAAAAAGCCGTGCAGTTCCACTGGCAGCCGCGCGCCAGGCCCGCCGAGGAAGTTCGGCTGCCATGCTGGCCACCCGGGCGCCCTGTCCTGCGACAGCTCTGGCGAGCCGTCGGAGCCACTGCAACCTACCCACAGCCGGTGTTGGAACTGAAGAATGTGCCGGAGAAGTCGAGTCTCGGCCCCAGCGGGCGGCCATGGTGGGCAAAAGGGTCAGGGCAACCAGTAAGCTTGCTACGAGCGCAAACGCAACGGCAAACGATAGAGCGCCAAAGAGCTGACCTGCCACGCCCTCAACATATATGATCGGCCCAAAAACGCTGATCGTAGTAAGTGTCGATGCGGTGATTGCTCCCTGCACTTCCTCCGCACCCACGGCCGCCGCCGCTCCAGCAGACTCTCCGAGCTCTCTATGTCGGAAGATGTTCTCGAGCACGACAATGGAGTTATCCACCAGCATGCCAACGCCAAGCGCGAGCCCGCCGAGGCTCATGATGTTCAGGGAGACGCCTGCAAGGTCGAGTAGAGCAAACGAGGCAACAACTGAAATGGGAATGGCGAGCGCGACCGCCACCGGATAGCGCGCGTCGCGGAGAAAAAGGAAGAGGACGAGGAACGCCAGGATGCCCCCCACGATCAGCGCCTGCACGACACTCGCAATGGCGTCTGAGATGAACCCGGCCTGACTCATCGCCACGTCGATCTGAATGCCGGCATATTCTGCATGCAGTTGATCGAGAACGCTCCCTACCTCCTCAGCCACCTCCACTGTGTTTGCGCCGGACTCCTTGAACAGCAGCAGGCCGACGGCGTCAGCGCCATCGTACCGAGCGATGGACTCGCGGTCTTTGAATCCCTCGGTGACAGTTGCGACATCGCGAAGGCGCACGACCCCACTCACCGATGAGGTTTCGCTGGCGGAGCGAGTGAGTGGTACGGCCCCGATCTCGTCGACAGCTTGAAACTCTCCGAGGGTACGAAGCGCGTACCGGTACCGGCCACGCCGGATGGTACCACCCGGCGCGCTTTGGTTCGCCGCATCGAGCGCCTCTGCAACCCGCTCGATGGTGATCCCGTAACTGTCCAACACCTTGGGATCCACTTCGACATGGATTTCCCGCTCGAGGCCTCCGGCGACAGCGGCCTGCGCCACGCCGTCGATCTGCTCGAGGCGTCGCTTAAAAACCTCTTCCGCTAGATCCTTCAGGGCCCACAGATCTCGGCGTCCCGCAACGCTGAGGGCCATGATCGGTTCGGACGTGGGATCGGTTCGCAGCACGGCCGGTCGCTCAGCGAGCTCGGGCAAACCGTCACGCAGATTATCGAGTCGCTCTCGAACGTTGAGCACCGCAAAATCCATGTCGGTGCCCCACGCAAAGCGAAGTGACACGAGCGAGATTCCCTCGCGGGAAACACTCTCCACCCGTTCTACCCCGGGAACCGCACTCACCTGTTGTTCGATGGGCTCGCTGACGAAGCGCTCCACTTCGGTGGGCGCAACGTCCGGGTAAGTCGTGTACACAACGAGTCGTGGGTACGCTATGTCCGGTAGCAGGTCGATCGGCAACCGCTCGAACGAGATGAGTCCCAGAAGCGCTATGGCGAGAAACAGCATCGCCACCGCGACAGGACGGTCGATTGAGCGGCTGGAGAGTGACATGATTCCTGACGCTAGGGCTGGGGACGCAGGCGCTCGCCGACCTGCTCCTCGACATTCACGAGCGCTATGGCAAAATCGTACTCAGCCTGGACCAGTTGACGCTCGTCGCTCGACGCTTGCTGTATGATCTGCTGCAGGTTCGTGAAGGTGATGACACCGAGTCTGTATTGCTCTCGCGCAAGCTCAACTCGCTGTCTGCTAAGCGCCGTGGAGCGTCGTTGAATCAAAACGCCTTCATGAGCATTCTGCAGATCGATCAATGCGCTGCGGACTCCGCGCTCGACCTGTAGCCTCGCCTCCCGAGACATCTCTTCGGCCTGTCGTCTGTTTGCGTTGGCCTGCGAGATAACCTGCTCGGTTTGAAAGCCTGTGAAGAGCGGCAGCTGGACCCTGAGGTCGAACCCGAAGTTGCGGTTGCGGGGATTGAGCTCCCAAAATGCTCCGTAGTCCTGTTCGCTCAACGAGCGACTGAACACAGCGCCGAGGGATACGCTCGGAAGCCTGCGACCGCGCGCCGCGCTCGCCCGGCGGCCCGCTGCTGCAACTTCCGCCTCTCTTTTCGCAACCAGCGGGCTCGCTCTCAGTGCGGTCGTCACCAGGTCGTTCCCGTCGAGCGAGGCTGGGTCGAACACTTGCGGGAACGCGCCGACAGGGTCGAAATCCAACGACTCGTCCAGGATTCCCAATTGCTCAAGGATCTCGAGCCGCGCCTTTCGTGCGCTTCCGTTAGCCCGTTCCAGCGCCTGCTCCTGCTGAGCCACATCCACTTGGGCGCCTAACACGTCTACCTGCGTCGCGCCGGCCACGCGAAACAGCCGCTCGTTGGCAGCAAGCCGTTCGTTGGCCGATTCGAGGAGCTGCTGCTCCACCTCGATCAGCCGGTCCGTTCTGAGGGCTCCATAGAAGCGCCGGCTGACCTCCGCGCCGACACCCAAGCCAGTCGCGTCCACTTCAAACTCGGCGGCGTCCACATCGTGCCGTGCGGCACGAAGGTTGTTCAGATTTTGGAAGCCGTCGAACAGGGTTATCGAACCGGTGAGTCCCTGCGAAGCCGAACTGTTTTGAAACGTGATGGACTCGTCTCGAACGATCGTTTGTCCAAAGTCATCAGTACCGGTCACGTTGGTTTGTGATGATCCGCTCCAAAGAAGACTCGCGTTGACCGTTGGGAGAAACGTTCCCCAACCCGCCAGCACGCCGGCTCCCGCGACGGCCACTTGGGACACCGCCCTTTGATAGGCCGGATTGCGTTCATGGGCGATTGAGATAGCCTCGTCGAGCGTTAGCGTCGGCTTCGTCTGCTGGGCGTCCACCGGCGCGGTAAGGCCGAGTATGACGCCGCCCAGCAACAGTCGTCTTGTCATGGGAATCATTCGTCGAAAGAGAGGGCAACATCGTGTAGTGGACAGCGAGCTCGTTGAGCCCGACCTGAAGCTCACTGCGGACGACCGCCCGCGTCCCGTACGTTGTTCACCAATCGCACGCGGGCATCGTGTATCAGGGTGTAATGACCGTCGATCAGGACGACCTGACCCGGCTCGAGCATAGTCGTCTCCGGATCATCCAAGATCTCGACAAGCGAGTCGTTCTCGAGGCCGGTGGTCACGTAGTTCCATTTGGCGAGGCCGCCCTCCGCCGATCCTTCGAAGACAAAGAGCATGGTTCGGCGATCACGCTCGAGCACCGCAGCTTTAGGCACGAGGATGCGGCCGGGGAAGCGTCTCGCCTCCAGCGAAACGCGCGCGTACATCCCGGGTAACACCCGCCGGTCAGTGTTGGGGATAGTGACCGTGACCCGAGCAGTGCGCGATTCCCGTTCGACCACAGGATTGATCGTTGCGATTCGCCCGAGAAACATTTCGCCCGGGAAGGCCGCAAACGTCACCTGCGCGAGGCGACCCTCAGTGAGATACCCGATCTCGCTCTCCAACACCTGCACCTCGACCTTTATAGGATCGATGTCCACAATGGTCATCAGCTCGTCACCCTGTCTCACTCGATGGCCTTCAGTCACCATGATGCTGGCGACGCGGCCTGCGAAAGGGGCAACGACGCGGGACCGCTCAAGGTCGAGTTCGCGCCGGCGGAGGGTCACGCGCGCTTGATCGAGCCCACTCTTTGCCCGTGCCACTCCCTCTCGCTCCGCGCGCACGGCGGGATCTTCGATCTGATCGTCGAACAATGTGATCTCACGGTAATTGGCCTCAGCTAGTGCCAGGCCGGCTCGGGCCTCGGCGACAGTGAGGGCGAGGTCGGTCGTGTCGAGCGCCACCAGCAATCCACCCCTGCCGACACCATTGTTCTCACGAACGGGAATTCGGGCGACGGGGCCTTCAACCTGGGCAAGCAAGCGGCTCTCACGCCAAGCCGCCGCCTCACCTGCCGCGGTGACTGAGACCACGAGCGTATCCCGGACGACTGGCGCACCCGTTACGGGAATCGCCACGTCCGTGCGGAAGGTTGCTGTGGCGGATACCTCCGGCCGCTCGCCCGAGGAGGGAGCCGCATCCTCAGCGTCTGCGTTGGAGCTTCCGCGAATGCGGAGGTAAACTCCCGAGGCCAGCAAAAGCAGGATCGCGACGGCAGCCGACGGGCCAAGGAGGCGTTTGAGCGTCATGGTGAACGGACTCGCAGCCAGAGGGACGGGCCAGCAATGAGGGAGTGTGTCATGGATACCCCTACCTCAATACGGTGCGAGACTCAACACCGTTTTCTTCCTTCATTTAATTAGGGCCGAGGCTCATCCAACCGTCAACACTTGGGCCAGCATGTTCCGGCTACGGCAAGCCACATGGTAGATGCCCGAAATCCGCGGTTCGTTGCACACTCGCCTATCGGGCTGTTGCTCCGCTTACCTGCTGGACGCAAAGATGGCATTCTTTGCCATCGTGAGCCGCCTGACTCAGAACCAGGGCCAACCCGCAAAATTAGGTGTGACACCGTGCCAAATGACGACCATTTTCGCAAACTCGAGCGCCTCTATGCTTCGGCGCCCATCAATGAGTACTTCAATCCGACCATGCAGATCTCCGAGGGTTCAGCGGAAATCGTCATTCCTATTCATCCGAAGTTCTTCCATGCAGCCCATGCGGTCCACGGATCGGTCTACTTCAAGGCTCTGGATGACGCCGCATTTTTTGCGGTGAACTCGGTGGTCGAAGACGTGTTTGTACTCACGGTCTCCTTCAACATCTACCTGATCCGGCCGATCTCCCAGGGTAAGCTGAAGGCCGTCGGACAACTCACGCATCGATCGAGACGCCTCTTCATAGCCGAGGCAAGCCTGGTCGATCAAGCCGACCGGGAGATCGCGCGTGGGAGCGGAACTTTCATGAAGAGCAACATCCCACTCTCAGCGGAGGTGGGCTACCAATAGCACCTGGGAACCGGTCGTTTTCGACTCAAGCCTCCGATAGCTGGTCTTGGGCGACCGTCTCCCTTTTCACTTCTCCCTTCTCCCTATCTCATACACGTCAACTCCGTGAAAGCCTCGGACATCTTCGGCCAGCCGCTCCACCACCATGGCAACCCGCGATCCGCGGAAGACGAATCCCATCACGCGGTCCCGGACCTCCACCGTCTCGATCAACTCCCCGGACGGGTTAAACACATCCAGCGCAGTCCGGCCTCCCACGTTTCTCGCCGTAGCGATCCATAAGAGATCCTCCGCGTCAACGGCGAATGCGTCCGGGCCAAAAAACGGGTTCGGTTGCCGCAATGACTCCTCCATCATCTGGCGGAACTCCGGCGGCGGGCGAGCGGGCTGGTTCGCTGTCACGCGCCGGTAGAGCTCGCGTGCTGCGGCGATCTGCTCGGAAGTGGGAAACTCGGGCTCGAGTTCTGGCCTGCCGAAGACATGCTTGAGCGTGCCCGAGGTGTCAAACTCCACGATTCTATACGTCGCAGCCCGGCCCTCGCCCGCGAGAAGAGATCCGTCTCGGCGCCGTGCCACGGACAGCAAGGGCGGGGAGAAGGGATTGGGATTGCCGGGCGGAGACAACCCGGAATCTGGATCAAAAAGCGAGAGTACTTCTCGGACATCTCCAGTGACCAGATTCAGCTCTCCGACCACCGCCCGGGGTGATCGGCCGAGTTCCATCCACGCCGCGACAACGGAATCTTCAGCCCAGCCGACGAGCGCCAGCGGGAGTCCCGGCAGCGGCTGAGATCGCACAAAGCCCTGCTCCTCGTCAAAGTGACTCACCCGTCGCAGTCGCATGTCAGCCACCAACAGCTCGCCGTGAGCGTTGGCGAGCACGCTTATAGCGCCTCGGAACTCGCCGGGGCCATCACCATTTCTCCCGAGCACTCGACTGGATCCGGTCGACAGCGTGAGGATATTCACCTGTTGTTCGTCACCATCGATGACCGCGACGGAACTATCGTCGGCCCATGCGATGGCCCCCTGCGCGCGAAACTCGAGCACTGCCACTGCCGAGGCTGTGGGCCGCAGTGTGAGCGAGATTTGCGCCTGCGCGGAAGCGTCGATCAGGAGGGAACAACCCAACAGCACCGCCGCACTGCCGCTTGCGGGGAATCGGCAGAACCCTACACTCAATATCATCTTCACCACGCTCTTCAGCTGGAGGCAACAACGAGAAGATCCCCAGGGACAATCGGATCGGCCTCTATAGTTCGATGCCCCCAAAGCTCCAAGAGTTGAAACCGGGCCGACAACCGCGACCATGCAGGTTTGGCGCGCATCTACAAGAACACAGTCCAGACATCAATCCGCACATCCGGACTCGTCGAAACCCACAAATAGGAGGGTTCGATGAGACATGCGCGCCTGCCCAGGCTTCTGCCTGGCGTCGGCACTTTTCTCGTCACTCTCGCGCCTGTGCTTCTCGGCCAGGACCAAGTGGCCCCGAGAGATCTCACGCACGAAGCCTCTTTTCCTAAACCGTTCACCTCCATCACCGGCCTTCGCGAGCTCAGCGACGGACGGCTCCTCATTGCCGATCGAACCGAGCGGCACGTGAGCCTCCTCGACTTCGATGCCGGCACCGCAGACCAGATCGGCAGACGGGGCCGCGGACCTGAGGAGTACGAGATACCGGCCCAGCTCCTCGCACTGCCGGGCGACACCAGTCTCCTGGTGGACTTTGGCAACCTGCGGCTGACGTACATCACCTCTGACGGCACATTGGCAAGGTCGATCTCGATGGTGCACGAGAGCGGGGTCATCGTCTTGCCTGCCTGCGCGGATGCGGCGGGACGCATCTATTTCACAGGGCAGGGGGCCGTTCGGAGCACGCGGGGCGCCCCGGGGACACCGACTGACTCGACCCCAATCCTCCGTTGGGAGCCCGCAGCCGACCGATTCGACACGGTGGCCATGCAGGCCGGCACCCCCAGGCGTGCCGGTGCCATGCGACTCGGTGAGGGTCGCTTCAACGCCTTTTCGCTGCACAGCCAGCCGTTCACCCCAGTTGACGCGTGGGCAGTTGCCTCGGACGGCCGGATCGCCATCGCACGCGCTACGGGCTATCGGGTGGACTGGATCCGTCCCAACGGACGGCAAACTCAGGGACCGGATGTTCCCTTCCGCCCCGTGCGGATCACCGACGCGGAGAAAGAGGCCTGGGCCGAGCGCCTGAGCCACAGCACCGTTCAGATGGTGACGGACGGTTCGCGGCGCGGTGGGTCTCGCGCCTTCCAGCTTCCAAAACCCGACATCACCGAAGTCGACTTTCCAGACGTGATGCCCCCGTTCCTGAGGGACGGCGCCCACCTCACCCCCGAGGGAGAGCTCTGGATCCAGCGAACGCAGCCCAATAGCGAGCAGCGGCCCCTATTTGACGTTTTCAATAATGATGGCGAGCGGATCGGTCAGGTGCGGCTGCCCGAAGGGCGAAAGCTGACGGGCTTTGGCGCAGGAACGTTGTATGCCGTGGCGGTGGATGAGGATGATTTACAGTGGTTGGAGAGGTATAAGAGATAGAGCGGGGAGCGGGGAGCGGGAGGTTCCCGGACAAGGCTAGCCGGCGCACCTCGGCAACACGTATCGCCTAAGTACAGGGATTGGTATCGTCCTCTACACCGTCTTGTCCCGCTCCCCGCTCCCAGCTCCCTGCTCCCCGATTTCGACCACGATCTTCCCCATCTGTTCGCCCGACGCCAATCGCTCCAGCGCTTCGACACCGCGGTCCAACGGCAAGCTCATGTCCACCCTCGGGCGCAGTCGCCCCTGACCTAGCACGTGCACGATGTCGCGGAACTCGCTGGCGTTCCCCATGGTGGAGCCCATGATGGTGTACTGGTGCCAGAAAAGGCGTCGCACATCCGTCACTACCTTCGCTCCAGTTGTCGCCCCACACGCAACGATGCGACCGCGCTTTGCCAAAGACCGCAGTGACTGCTCCCAGGTGGCCTCCCCCACGTTCTCCACAACCACATCCGCTCCGCGTTTCCCTGTGAGTTTCCGTACCTCCCGGGCCACGTCCACCTCGGTGTGATTGAGCACTGCGTCCGCACCCATCTCCTTGGCGGTGGCGAGCTTAGCCGAGGAGGAGGATGTGACGATGACAAACGCCCCCATGAGCTTAGCGATCATCATCGCGGCACTCGAGACGCCACCCCCGATCCCCCAAACCAGCACAGCCTCCCCTGGTTTTACCTGCGCACGTGTCACGAGCATTCGCCAGGCCGTGAGGGTCACCAACGAATATGCTGCAGCCTCTCCAAAAGAGATTGGGTGGTGCGGCTTGGGCGGTGTCGGAATGGTCTCGAGGTTCCGGTCCGGCAGCACTATGTATTCGCCCAGCGTTCCAGGACGGTGTTCACCCAGGAGCTGGTACGACTCGCACAGGGAATGCTCTCCGGCGAGGCAGTGCTCGCACTCGTAGCAAGAGATGCCCGGATTGATCATCACCGGATCACCTGGCTTCACGGAGGTGACCTCTGCGCCGACGTCCGCAACAATCCCGGCGCCGTCGGCG
>JBDHDY010000068.1:0-11494 GCA_039591275.1 Gemmatimonadota bacterium
GGTGGTGATCATCACCGCCGGAATCGATCTCTCTGTGAGCAGCATACTGGCGCTGGCTGCCGTGTTCTTTGCCGTGTTCACCCTACCCTTGGCGTGGCCTGCTCTCATCGCCATTCCACTGGTGCTGATCATCGGTACGGCCCTCGGTTCGGTCTCGGGCGCCCTGGTAGCCCGCATGCGCATCCAACCGTTCATCGTAACGCTCGCGATGATGGTTTTCGCCAGGGGGTTGGCGAAGGTGGTCTCTGGGGGCAGGAAGATTACGAATTACGTCACAGAGGCCGACGGCAGCTCCCAACTCGTTGAGCACCCTCCCATCTTCGAACTCATCGACAGCAGGATCCTGGGTGGAAATGTCTCGATCGTTACACTCATCTTCCTCGCCTGCGTCCTCGTGACATGGGTTGTTCTGTCGCGGCTGCGCCTGGGACGGCACATCTACGCAGTGGGCAGCAACCAGGAGGCGGCACGTCTCTCGGGTGTCCCGGTACGCCGCACTCTGGTAGCTGCGTACGCGCTCTCCGGTCTGTTCGCAGCGGTGGCCGGAATATGTCAAGCCGCCCAGGAGACCCATGGAGATCCAGAGACCGGGATGGCGTACGAGCTCGACGCCATCGCCATGGTCGTCATCGGCGGGACTACGCTGGCAGGGGGCAAGGGCAGCGTCGTGCTGACCCTGATCGGGGTGCTGACCATCGGCTATCTTCAGAAAATCCTGTCACTCAACGCCGCGCCCGAGGCCACCCGCCTCATGCTGACAGGCGCGATCATCATCTGCGCCGTCCTGTTCCAGCGCGGCAAATAATAAGGAATGGCAAACATGTTGCTCCGCTTTGTCGCCCTCAGCGTCGTCTGCGTTCTCGCCGCAAGCGCTTGCAGTCCAGAGTCGCATGAGGGGCATGCCGGCACTACCGAAGATCCGTGGGTCCTCGGCATGAGCCAGGCCAACCTAGGGGAGCCCTGGCGCGTCCAGATGGACGCCGACGTAAGGGACGCCGCCGCCGAGCATGCCAACCTCAGGGTGATCTTCAAAGACGCACAGAATGAGTCGTTGGTGCAGCGGGCGCAGGTGGAGGAGTTCGTCGAACAGGGCGTTGACTTGATTATCATCAGCCCAAAGGAAGCCGCACCTCTCACCAGACCGGTTGCCGAGGCCTACCAGCGAGGGATACCCGTAATAGTCCTCGACCGCGCCGTTCAGGGAGATCAATACACCACGTTCATGCGTATCGGTCGCGAGGCCGGGAAGTGGATCAGGGAGATGCTTGGCGGAAAGGGAAAGATCGTCGAACTCAAAGGTCTCATGACCTCGACACCCGGACAGGACCGCAACAGGGGATTCCTAGAGGGCCTCGAGCTCGACCGAAATCCCGACCTGGAGATAGTCTTCACCGGAGAGATGCAGTGGCTCGAACCCAATGCCCGTAGAGAGATGGAGTCCGCTCTCGCGACATCACCAGAGATAGACGTCGTCTACGCCCACAACGATCCCGGCGCCCACGGTGCCTGGCTTGCGGCGCGCGCTGTGGGCAGACTGGAGAATATCACGTTCGTGGGGATCGATGCCCTGCCCCACGAAGGGTTGCAGTACGTCAAGCAAGGGATCCTCGACGCAACCTTCCTCTACCCCACCGGAGGCGCCACGGCCATTGAAACTGCTCTGGCAATCTTGCGCGGCGAGGAAGTTCCAAAGCACATCGTTCTCGGGACGCGGCTGTTCACCGCGGAGAACGTGGACCGCGGCGGCGAGCCGATCCAATAGAGAGATCCGGGAGGAAACCTTGAAACAGCGAATCGCTCTGTTCTGGCCGGGTGACGGCCGTGACGTGCCCAACGAGCTGGCCCTGCCGAACATGACCGAGGCCACTCGGCAGATGGAAGCGGCCCTCAAGAAGCTGGGCAAGGAGCCCTATTTAATAGAAGGGTTCCTTTCCAAGCCCCACCACGCAATCGAGAAACTCGGCCCCGTGCAAGATCCTATGATCGGGATCTGCGTGCATTGGTTTTATGGGCCGCACACCACCGAGGGCGTAGTGGGCAAGGAGAACCCGCTGTTACTCGCGAGTAACTTTTCGGGTCAGTGGCCGGGTCTGGTGGGACTGCTCAACACGGGCGCGTGCTTGGAGAGTCTCGGCAGGAAGTTCTCGCGAGTGTGGACTGAGGCTGAGGACTGGACCAGCGACGACACCTTCATGACCCGCCTGGAGGAGTGGTGTTCCTCCGGCCACATCGCGTACGGGGAAGAAGACATCACTTACGGCGCCGATGTCTCAGCGCCGGCCGCCGAGCTCGCCGGCCAGGTAGCACAACAGTTCCGAGACCGCCGCGCGCTGATCCTCATGCTGGGTGACACGTCCATGGGCATGATCAACGGCTACTTTGGCCCGCGACTGCTCAACCGCCACGGCTTCACCGAGCACAAGATCGATCAGGCGTGGATCATCCACCGCGGCTACGACATCGATGGGGGGCGTCTGGATGCCGCTCTGGCGTTCGTCAAGGAACATGGCGTGACGTTTCACTGGGGCGAGAAAGGCGCCGAGGACTTCATCGAGGATTCCACCCGGGAGCAGCTGCGCGACTACCTATCCGTGTTGGATTTGCTCCAAGAGTACAAGGCCGATTGCCTGGGATGGCAGTACCAGCTGGGGCTGTTGCCGCTGCGCCCTCCTTCAGACTTCGCGGAGGGACTCTTCAATTCGGTGTGCCGGCCGGAGTCAAACGGCGACACCGTAGTCTGCGCCACCGAGGCAGATCAGGGCAATGCCGTTCCCATGGAGATGATGAAGCGCCTGCTCAAGGCCAAGGGCTTGCACCAGGCGGTGATGTTCCACGACGTGCGTTGGGGTGGAGTGCACGACGGTCAGTTTGTGTGGGTGCTACTCAACTCAGGCTCCTGCAGCGCTTATCCCTTCAATCACAATCCCGACACGCTCGAGGGTGTCCACAGCTACCGTCAGCCAAGCCTCTACTTCCCCGTTCCCGGAGGCACGTTCGCTGGGGAGAGCCTGCCGGGAGAAGTCACGTGGTCGCGTTGTTTCATCAGAGATGAGGAGCTTTGGATGGACATCGGTCGGGGTGAGGTCGTGAAGCTGCCACCCAAGAAACGCGACTCATGGTGGGAGGGAACCACTCGTCAGTGGCCGTTCATGGCAGCCGATCTAGGCATGAGTCGCGACACACTCATGGCACACTACATGTCCAATCATGTTGCGGTGGCCTATGGAGACATTTTCGAGGAGATGGTGGCGCTGTCACAAGATCTGGGTTTCCGGGTGAGAGTATTGGGAGGGCATCGGTAGGGCGGTAAGGTCCTTCGAGACGGACGCCTGCCGCCGTCCTGAGGAGCCGTGCGCAGCACGGCGTCTCGAAGGGCGCGGCGTCCTCCTCAGGGCAGGCGGAAAGGCGGAAGGTGATACGTTGAAGCTCAATTACCACTCAACCACCGTACCTCGATGTCCATGCAACGTCCGGCCTCTGGCGCAGCATGCGCGTGGGTAGCGCAGCGCGCGTTGGTGAGCGGCAGACCGCCTTGGGATGCCTCCAGGAAACGCGAACCTCAGCGCGCGGAGTTACCCACATGCATGCTGCGCAACCAGGCATGTAACGGCAAAACCTCCGATAGACACGACGGGGATCGTGTGCCATGAATGACAGTTCCTATTTGGGAATCGACGTAGGCACCGGCAGCGCCCGCGCCGGCATCTTTGACGCATCGGGCACTATGCGCGGGATGGGTGTGGAGTCCATTCAGACCTGGCTCCCACAAGAGGACTTTGTCGAGCAATCCTCCGACGACATCTGGCAGGCCTGTGGTAGGGCGGTACGGACTGCGCTCGCAGAAGCACAGCTGGAGGGGCAGCAAATCCACGGAATCGGATTCGACGCCACTTGCTCACTCGTGGTGCTCGCCGAGGGAGACGCACCACTCACTGTAAGCCCCACCGGTGACGACCGCCAAAACATCATCGTGTGGATGGACCACCGCGCCGTCGATCAGGCCGCGCGGATCACCGCCACCCAACACGAGGTGCTGCGATACGTGGGCGGGATCATCTCACCCGAGATGGAGCCGCCAAAACTTCTTTGGCTCAAGGAGCACATGCCCGACACCTGGAAGCGCGCGGCCAGGTTCTTCGACCTACCCGATTTCCTGAGTTACCGAGCCACGGGAGTCGATACGCGCTCCATGTGCACGACAGTGTGCAAGTGGACTTACCAGGGCCACGAATCCGGCGGAGCCGGCCGATGGGACACGAGCTTCTTCGAGCAAGTCGGCCTCGGTGATCTGGCGGAAGAGAGCTTCCAACGTATCGGGCAGCGCGTGCGACCGATCGGCGAGTGCGTGGGCGGGTTGAGCGAGCGCGCGGCCTCCGAGTTGGGTTTGCAGCCAGGGACCCCCGTGGCCGTGGCCATCATCGATGCCCACGCTGGAGGACTGGGGTTGCTCGGCACACCGGTGGATGGGGAAGCACCCAACGAGGATGAGCTCGATGAGCGCTTGGCCCTGATTGGAGGCACCTCGAGTTGCCATATGGCGGTTTCCAAAGAGCCCAGATTCATCCCGGGGATCTGGGGACCGTACTTCGCAGCGATGGTGCCGGGGTTCTGGCTTACCGAGGGAGGACAGTCTGCCACAGGTGCACTCATCGATCACGTGGTGAACTCCCATACGCGCTCCGCGGAACTGAAAGAGGAGGCGGCGCGGCGTGGCACGACGGCCTTCTCACTGCTCAACGAACGTATCGATGCCCTATCAGCGGAGTGCGCTTTCCCCGCACAGCTCACGGCGGAGTTCCACGTGCTGCCCTACTTCCACGGTAACCGCAGTCCCCGGGCAAACCCGACCCTGCGCGGTATGGTCTCGGGTCTGAAGCTGTCTGATTCCGTCGATTCGCTGGCCCTGCTCTACCTGGCGACGATACAGGCGATCGCCCACGGCACGCGGCACATCCTGGAGGAGATGAACAAGACCGGCTACCGCATCGGCACCCTGATAGCGTGCGGCGGCGACACTAAGAACCCCGTGTTCGTGCGCGAGCATGCGGACATCACGGGGTGTCGAATCGCCCTGCCCAAGGAGCCCGAGGCCGTCCTCCTGGGGTCGGCGATGATGGGCGCGGTCGCGGCTCAGGAGCACCCATCGCTGGTGGCAGCTATGGGTGCCATGAGCGCCGCCGACCGGGTTGTCGAACCCGCCGGCAACGATGTCGCCCAATACCACGACCGCAAGTACCTTGTGTTTCGCCGTATGTACGAGGATCAAATGACCTACGGGGAGATCATGGGTAAGGCGCCCCGTTAGTGGGCGTACTTTCTCCACCAGCCCCAACAGGAGGTTTTTCGATGAATGCGTTTCAGCCGTTCGTGATGGAACGGTGGATGTCGAAGTTCGAACAGGATGTCGACTACAACCTGTCTGAGAGTGGCGTGCACCCATTGCTCCTGAGCGAGCTGTTGGGGCACGACCCTGGGGCCACCGACCGACTGCTCGCCACCGATCTCAACTACGCGCACGCAAACGGCATCCCCCAATTACGCGAGAACATCTCCGCGCTCTACAGCGGTGCCGGTGTAGACAATGTCTTGGTTACCACAGGCGCGATCGAGGCAAACTACAATACGATGCGCGCGTTGCTGTCACCCGGCGACGCAGTTGCCGTTATGCTTCCCAACTACATGCAGATTTGGGGATTGGTGAAAAACCTCGGCCTCGAGCTGGCAACCTTCAGCCTGCGCGAAGACACCGGATGGTCACTCGATATCGACGAACTCGACAGAGCCGTGACACCCGACACCAAGCTCATCGCCGTGTGCAATCCAAACAACCCAACTGGACATATCCTGACCGAGTCGGAGATGGGCGCAATCATCGCGGCCGCCGCACGGTCGGGCGCGTGGATACTGGCAGACGAAGTGTACGCCGGAGCGGAACGAGAAACCGACGAGGAAACGCCGTCCTTCTATGGTCGCTATGACAAAGTCATTGCCGCGGGCAGCATGAGCAAAGCGTACGGTTTGCCAGGGTTACGGATCGGCTGGGTGGTCGGTCCCGTGGACGCTGTGGACGAAATCTGGGCGCGGCACGAATACACATCCCTCTCTGCAACGATGCTGTCGAACCATCTCGCCGCTATCGCGCTGTCTCCTCAGGTACGGCCCCGCATAATCCAGCGCACGCGCGATTACATACGCAACGGCTTTGCCATTTTACAGGAGTGGATGGACGGCAACTCGGGTGTGTTCAGCGTGACTCCCCCGCAGGCGGCAGCTATTGCGTTCGTTCGCTATCACGTCGACATCAACTCCACCCAGCTGACCGATCGTCTGCGTGAGGAAAAGAGCGTGCTCATAGTACCCGGCGACCACTTCGGCATCGACCACCATCTGCGGATCAGCTACGGTCTGCCACGGGACTACTTGACGACCGCCCTCGATCGCACACAGGAGCTTCTCCAGGAACTGATTGACTGATCGTGACTCCCACTGCGCGAGCTAGGCCCGCCTCGCCCATCGAGCGGTTCCCTGCGCCCGCGCAACGCCCGCGGAATGGGCGTTTTCGCGCCTTTCGGGTGTTTACGCGCGGCAGCACGCTGGCGAAAGCCGGCGAGCCCGGCGGATGAAGATACCGGAGGATCGACACCCCCGGGGCACCTCGCCCTGCGGGATTCGAGGCGACGCCGCCGACTTTGTCCCAACCGCTGGACACCCCGGAAGTACCTGGTGATACTTGGCATGGGTGGATTTAGGTATCTACAGGATGGGCGGATTGCAATTCCTACATTTTGAGTCGAAATTCCTTCATTGCGCAGGCCTGAAGTACCTGTCTTTTCGTAAAGTGTGCGAGCCCAACGTCCTCCCGCCGAGGCGGTGAGACGAAGGCGTACGCCAAGGAGACCGATATGCTCGAGTTGAAGGCGGGAGTTGATATCCTCACCGATGCCGGGGGGATCAAATCCATAGACGAAGCGAGAAAGCTGTTTGAGGCCAAGCTGGATGCGGCCAATCTCACCAAGCTTAACAAGATCAAGACCGAGGAGGCGCTGCTCAAGATTGCCAACGCGATCTCACTCTGCCAGCCGAACACCGTGTTGATCACCACCGGGTCGGCGGAGGACATGCAGAAGATCAGGAAGCTGAGCATCGAAAAGGGCGAGGAAGCCCCGCTCGCTATGCCCGATCACACGATCCACTACGACCTTCCCGAGGAGCAGGGACGTATCGTGGATCGCACCTTTTACATCGTCAACGACGGCGAGGAGACGAGCGTCCTGGCCAAGAAGATGCCTCGCGCCGAGGCGTCGGCCTATGTCAAGAAGAACATGTCGGGGATCATGAAGGGCAAGACGATGTTCGTCGGCTTCTTCTCCCGCGGTCCTGCCGGTGCGAAGCTCGCGCTACCGGCGTTGGAAATCTCCTCCTCCACTTACGTCATGCACAGCGGTGACATTCTCTACCGGCATGTCTACGACAACTTCGACGAGCAGGTAAAGAAGTCCGGACTGTTCCTGACCAACGTGCACAGCGAGGGCCCCAACCGACCCGAGGACCTGCCCAACGCGCGAGTCTTCATGGACCGCAGTTGGCTGACGACCTTCGCCACGTACTGCACCTACGCGGGCAACACCCTTTTACTCAAGAAGGGCAATCACCGCTTCGCCGTGGACCTCGCCAACTACTACGGCGGCGGCACGGAACTTTCCGAACACATGTTCATCACGGGCATGAAGGGCGACGACGGACGCATCACATGGTTCGCGGGCGCCGCGCCCAGCGGCTGCGGCAAGACCACCACCGCCATGGCCGGCACAGACTTCGTGGGTGACGACCTGGCGCAGATGTGGATCGCCAAGGACGGCACCATGCGCGCGATCAATCCCGAAAACGGCATATTCGGCATCGTGGCCGATGTAAACCGTGAGGGCGATCCGTACTTGATGAAGTGCCTGCGCGAGCCCGGCACCGAGGTCATCTGGTCCAACGTCCTCATCGACGACAAGAAGGTGCCGCACTGGACCAACAACGGCGAGGTGAACCCCGACAAGGGCTTCAACTTCCAGGGCGATTGGTTCAAGGGCAAGAAGGACGCCAAGGACAAGGAGATCCCCATCTCGCACCCCAACGCCCGCTGCACGCTACGCTGCGAGGCAATCGAGAACTTCAATGCGGAGTTCGGCCAGTCACCAGAAGGCGTGCCGGTCAAGGTGATCACGTACAGCGGCCGCGACGCGGACACCATGCCGCCGGTGTGTGTCGGTAAGACGTCGGATCAGGGCGTCGTGATCGGCGCTTCGATCGTGTCGGCGGCAACCGCCACCGAAGTAGGCGCAACCGGCGTCAAACGCCAGCCCTGGGCCAACGCTCCATTCATTCCCGGACCGCTGTCGGACTACATGAAGACCCAGTTTACGTTCTTCAACAGCTCCAAGTTCAGCGACGCCGGACGCCCGATTCTCGCCGGCCTCAACTACTTCCTGACTCATGAGGCGCGCGGTGGCGAGGGCAAGCAACTGCTGGGTGAGAAGCGCGACGTGAAGGTATGGCTCGGCTGGCTGGCCAAGCGTGCGAACGGCGAGGTGGACGCGATTGACACGCCCGTCGGGCTCATCCCGATGTACGAGGACCTCAAGGAGTTGTTCTCCTCGATCATCGGCAAGGAGTACCCAAGGGAGCTGTACGACAAGCAGTTCTCAATTTACGTGGACAACATTCTGGGGCGTATCGAGCTCCAGCGCGAAGCATTCGGCAAGGAGAAGAACCTGCCCGAGAAACTGTTCCAGGTATACGACGAATGGAACAGTGGACTCCAGGCGTTGAAGGAGAAGTACGGCGCGATCGTGACTCCGGAACAAGCCATTGAAGCTACCGGTGCTCACGCTGCGGTGAAGTAGCGTTTCATCATGCACCGGGTGTGTGGGCGGACCCGGAGTGTGCAGAGTCGGCCGCGGCGCGCGAGAATTCGCGTCGCGGCCGCTTTTGCATTATTGGTCAGTGGCACTGCCAATCCTTGGAGTCTATAATGAAAACTGCCACGCGTTTGCTGTTTGCGATGCTCCTGCCCTGCACCACCTTGGGGCTTGCGACCGAGTCCAAGTACGATACCCACCCAGCCCGACCCGATAGCAGAGCGGCTGTCACGATCGAGCGCTGGCTGGTGCTTGGGCCGGTTGTGGATCCACTTCCGTTATTTCATGACGAGAAGCTTGGGGGGTTCGACCTCAAAGCCAGGCTCGATGCCGGTGCATTCTCCACAGCTCAGTGGGAGCCGGAAGAGGGCGCCGTGGAATCCTGGTTTGCAGGAAGGCAGCTCTCGTGGGCCGTGCGATCGGCAAACGGAAATGGCTTGGTGGAGTTGGAACTTCCCGACGGTGCCGGCGACTCTCGGCCCGCAGCAGCGTGGCTTGCAGCGTACGTAGAGGTGGATCGGTTCCATTCGGTGGAGCTCGAGATCATCGGCAGCCACGGTAGGCGGGTCTGGCTCGACGGTCAATCCGTCGCAGTCGGCGGGGTCGGTGGCAGTTCGGAGGTCAAGGAGACCGTCAAGTTGATCACGGGCCGGCACCTACTCCTAATCGAAGCCTTGTGGGATCCATCAAACGACGACGGCTGGAGGGTGGGAGCCAACTTTGCGAAGGGTGACGAGGACGCTGACGTCGACATCTCCCTCTCGCTGACGCCGGAACGAAGCATCACGATACGAGATATCACCGACGCCCCTACCATCAGCTCCGTAGCTCTTTCCCCCGACGGTGGTCTGGTGGCGGCCGCGCTAGGTCGCTATGTGCCCGGCACACACGATCGGGAAACTTGGATCGAAGTCAGGTCTGCTGAAGACGGTGCGTTGATGGACTCCTGGCCCGGCGGGTTCGGCATGGGACAGGTAGCCTGGGCGCCCGACGGACACCGCCTGTCGTACGTCACCAGTGAGGGGTCTGGTGATGCTCGCAAGTCCACCTTATGGGTCGCCGACCTCGAGGCAAACACAGTCTCGCCGCTGCTCGAACGAATCGCGGACTTTACGAGCTACCGTTGGTCCCCCAACGGACAGCTCATTGCATATCTGACCGCCGTGAAGCCCAAGCCCGACACCGTGGGCATCAAGCGGCTGGAGAGTATTCGGGATCGCTGGGCCGATTACCGCACGAAGAACTATCTGAACATCGTTCTCGTTCCGGGGGGAGCGCACCGGCGGTTGACGGCTGGCCCGCTCACCACCAGCACGACGGCATTCTCACCCGACGCGAAGAAGCTCCTGTTCACCCGCTCGATGGAAGATGTCGCAGGCCCACCTTTTGGCCGGACGGAATTGTGGGAGATGGACCTGGAGAACTTCGAACCGAAGCTGCTCAGGGAATTTCGGTGGTTGGGGGATGCCAGCTATTCGCCAGACGGTGAGCACCTACTGATTCAGGGTAGCGCCCAAGAGTTCGGCGACATTGGCGTCAACGTCCCGCAAGGCATGACAACAAATAGCTACGACAGTCAACTCTTCATATGGAATCCCGCTACCGATCAAGTCGAGGCGATTACGCACGGTTTCGACCCGGCTGTAAACTCCGCGGCCTGGAGCCATGCGGACGGCAACATCTATCTCACGGCGCAAGATCGTGACTACGTGCGGCTGTTTCGCTACGATGTGAATCAAAGGACGTTCTCACCGCTGGATGTGGGCTTTGATGCTTTTGGCTCACTGGCGCTGGCATTAGATGCACCGGTGGCCGCTGGCACCGGTACGTCACCCTGGACGCCGCAGGGCTTGGTCACAGTCGACCTCAGCAGCGACCGTTCTCGCGTCATCGATCGGCCCGGCCAAAGATGGTTCTCCCACGTGAAGAGCGGCTCAATCGAGCCTTGGAATTTCAGAGCCTCCAGTGGCAAGACCATCGAGGGACGGCTCTACCTCCCTCCGGACTTCGATCCCAACCGGCAATACCCTGCCATCGTGTACTACTATGGCGGTACATCCCCAACATCCCGCAGTTTCGGCGGGCGTTATCCGAAGGAGTACTGGGCGTCGCAAGGGTACGTGGTCTACACCCTCCAGCCGTCCGGCGCCACCGGGTTCGGGCAGGCGTTCTCGGCAGTTCACGTCAACGACTGGGGCAAGACCACGTCCGAAGAGATAATTGAGGGAACAAGGAAGTTTCTGGAAGCTCATCCCTATGTCGACGCGGCTCGCGTAGGCTGCATTGGGGCCTCGTACGGCGGGTTCATGACGATGCTGCTAACCACCAAGACTGACGTTTATGCCGGGTGCGTGGCGCACGCCGGTATTTCCTCGCTCGCCTCCTATTGGGGAGAGGGCTATTGGGGCTACTCCTACAGCTCTGTCGCCACCGCAGGCTCCTATCCTTGGAACCGCCGCGACATCTACATAGACCAAAGCCCTTTGTTCCGAGCCGACCAGCACCAGGTGCCGATCCTGCTTACCCACGGCGCGGACGACACCAACGTCCCCGTGGGAGAGAGCGATCAGTTCTACATCGCGCTCAAG
>JBDHDY010000069.1:0-10265 GCA_039591275.1 Gemmatimonadota bacterium
GGGAGGTGACAGCATCCAGAATGCCAACTGCGTCATTCACGGGGACCGGCACGTTGGTGCCGCACTGCGCCGTGCCCGGGTTTCCTGGGGCACAAAAAACAGTGGCGGTCCGCGACAGCGCCCAGCAGAGGGCGTGCTCGCGTCCGCCACCTCCGACGACGAGGACCTTCACTACTTCTCGTCGTTCTTGAATGCCTCCGAGAAGGCCTGGGCGGCCTTCTTGGCGGCGCTAGTGATCTCTGACGTCACCTTCTGTACCGTCTCCTTGGCCTCCTTGGCATAGTAGCCGGCACCCTCGGCCACGTCCTTCCCGACCCTCTCCTCAGGCCGCGCATCGCTGCGCCGGGTGTACTCCCCGTCGAGGATCTTCTGGTAGTTTCTGTCGTCGATCCACCGCTGGAGCTCCGCGGCACGGAGCGTATTGAATGGATGATCGATGGCGAGCGTGTTGAGGATTTTGTAGATGGTGTCGAGGGCCCCTCCGGATTCCTCATAGTCACGGGCCTGCTCCATGAACGCCTCGAGATCCATGTCGCTCATCTTGCCGCCGCCGGCGAGCTTCAGGTACACCCGCAGTGTCTCCTCACGATTCTGGCTGCAGAGCAGCCCTGCCCGGTCGGCGGAGAGCTCGCTTTTGCGGTACCACTCCAGCAGCGCGAGCTTGATCGGAAGCAACGCGATGCCGGCAAGGAACGGGAGGTTCTGAAAGCCCAGCTCCAGGATGAGAAGGAGAATGGTGTGGTAGAGGGCGTGGCCGCTCATGACGTGACCGAGCTCGTGGGCGAGGATGACACGCACCTCGTCGTCGTCCAAGAGGGATATGGCTCCCGAGTTGAGCACGATGAATGGTTCGTCCACTCCCACCGCTCCGGCGTTCACCAGGGGGGTCTGGGAGATGAAAACCTCCACCTCGTCGGGCCAGTCCATCGTCGTCTTCACCTCGGACATGAGGCTATGGACCGTGGGGAACTGCTTGGGCCCCACCTTGACGGCGTTGGCCTGGAACATCAAGCGGATGCCGCGCTCGCCGAAGAATCCAACGATGCTCTTGACCGCTTGGTCGAAGCCGGGGATGGCGCGGAGCGCCTGGAGCGCTGCGCGGTCGGCGGGATGCTCCCACGATACCGGGGCGATGTCCGTAAGAATCGTTCTCGGGCGAGCCGTGGGGATGCCGGTGGCATCAGTCATGGGTCCCTCCAGAAAGAATGATGCCGCGGAGGCCGCCGCAGCTGTCGCTTCACCGTACGCGCGACGCAGGGGGTGGTTTCACGCATCGCGTCTACTGCACCCCGCGCGCGGCCTCGAGGGCCTGTTCCAGGTCCGCGATGAGATCGTCGGTATCTTCGATCCCCACTGAGATCCGCACCAAGCCGGCACTCAACCCCATCGATTCACGTAGCATCTTCGGCACGCTGGCGTGGGTCATCACTGCCGGATGACCGATGAGGCTTTCCACACCGCCCAACGACTCCGCCAACGCAAACAGCCGCGTTTGTTCCACGACGGTCTTGGCGCGCTCGAGAGACCCCATCTCGAACGAGATCATTCCGCCGAAGCCCTCCATCTGGCTGCACGCCAGGTCGTACTGCGGATGATCCTGCAACCCTGGATAATACACCCGCCGCACCTCCGAGTGGCCCGCCAGCCAGGCCGCGATCTGACGGCCAGACGCGTCGTGTTGCCTCATTCGAAGCGGGAGCGTCTTGATGCCTCGAAGTGCAAGCCAACAGTCGAGGGGCCCCGGCACGGCGCCGGCGGCATTTTGGAGAAAAGCGAGTTGCTCGGCGACCTCGTCATTAGACGTGACCACAATGCCACCCACCATGTCGCTGTGACCATTCAGATACTTGGTGGTCGAGTGCACCACGAGATGGGCGCCGAGCTCGATGGGACGCTGAAACACGGGAGTGGCGAACGTGTTGTCCACGACGAAGAGCGCCTGTCCATTTGCCGACGCAGTGTGCTTGGCGATCGCGGACAGATCGGCGAGATGCATCATTGGGTTGGTGGGGGTCTCGATGAACACTATCCTGGTCGACGGTGTGATTGCCTTGGCTATACACGCTGGATCCCGCACGTCGACGAAGGAAAACGTCAACCCTAGGCGACTCAACACTTGTGTCATGAGGCGATGCGTTCCGCCGTAGACGTTCTCACCGCAGATCACGTGGTCGCCGGCCTTCAGGAGCTTGAGGACAGCCTCCGTGGCGGCCAGGCCGGATGCAAAGGCGATCCCGTGCTTGGCGCCTTCCAGTGCTGCGACGTTTCGCTCGAGAGCGTCCCTGGTGGGGTTTCTGGTGCGGGCGTATTCGAAGCCTTTGTGCTGGCCGAGAGCCGGTTGAACGTACGTCGACGTCTGGTAGATGGGCGTCATTATAGCGCCCGTTGTTTCATCCGGCTCCTGGCCGGCGTGTATGGCGCGGGTGGCGAGCCCGTAGAGAAGATCATTTTCGGATATCTGGGTCATGCAACACTCGTTGCCAGGTGACCCAGGAACGTAAGTGCGGGCCACGACGGACGGCAAGCACGAATGGCTGCTAGCTTTTATTTTGTAGCTGCGAGCGTGGTGGAAGCAGCCGCATGCGCTTTCGCCGGTCTGGGGAACCGGACCCGTAGCTTTTAAATCCGAGACAATGCCTCTTGAAGACCACATTCAGGGAGTCTCCCACGCAGAGCTCGGGGCCATCAGCTCGATGAGCGACACACTAATTACGAGCGTGTCTGGTATCCGGGGCATCGTCGGGAAGGAGTTGACACCCGAGTTGGTTGCCCGGTACGCGGCTGCCATGGGTGTGCTCGCGCGCAGAGAGGCCGTCGTCGTTGCCCGGGACGCACGAACGTCGGGGCCGATGTTAGCGGCCGCGGCTCGGGCCGGTCTCCAATCGGTCGGATGCCGTGTGATCGACTGCGGGCTCGTGCCGACACCCACTGCGCAACTTGCCGTTGAGCATCACGGGGCCGGAGGGGGAATCATCGTGACGGCGAGCCACAACCCGGTAGAGTGGAACGCGCTCAAGTTCGTGGGCCCCGATGGGATCTTCCTTGATGAGCAGGCCAACGGGCGGTTAAGTGAGGCGGCGGGGCGCTGGGAGGCGGGGGCCATCCCCCGAGCGGCGTGGGACGAGATTGGTGAGGTCGAAGCCGATTCGGGGGCCGTACAACGCCATCTCGATCGCATTTTGGGCCTCTCTATGGCCGATGTTGATCGCGTTCGAGAGAAACAGTTTGTCGTGGTCCTCGATTGTGTGCGCGGTGCTGGCGGCACGATCATGCCTGACTTGCTCGAACAGTTGGGCTGCCAGGTGATCGGCATCGACCTCGAGACTGACGGACGGTTTCCGCGTTCACCTGAGCCCGTACCGCAACACTTGGAGCGACTCTGTCAGGCCGTACGGGAACGGGGCGCTGATCTGGGTGTGGCAGTGGATCCGGACGTCGATCGCCTGGCCCTGGTGGATGAAACCGGCAGGGCGATCGGTGAGGATTACACACTGGCGTTTGCCGTCCGTGCTGTGCTCGAACGTGAGCTTGGGCCAGTGGTTGTGAACCAGTCCACTTCTCTCGTGGTGGATGATGCCGCGGCTGCGTTCGGAGTGGCGGTCGAGCGGGCACCGGTAGGGGAGGCCAATGTCGCTAGGGCGATGCGTGACCGAGGGGCCATCATCGGCGGCGAGGGAAACGGTGGGGTTATGCTGCCGGAGTTGCACTTGGGGCGTGATGCGCCCTTGGCTGCCCTGCTGGTGCTCGGATTGTTGTCCCGCACCGGTGCGACTGTCAGTGAACTCGTCACGGCGCAGCCGCAGTATTCCATCGTTAAGGTGAAGGTGCCGCGGACTGGCGAGCTGGTCGAAACCTACGCCTCCCTGGAGGGTAGGTTCCCGGATGCCGCGGCTGATCGGCAGGATGGGCTGCGGCTTGCGTGGAGTGGCAGGTGGCTCCACGTTCGTCCGTCGGGTACTGAACCAGTTGTGCGAATGATCGCGGAGGCCGCTTCGGCACGACAGGCGGAGGAGCTCATTACCCTTACGCAAGAGATTCTGGCCGCCGGGAGATAGCAACGGAATGTGCGGAATTGTCGGATACGTTGGCCGCAGGCAGGCCGCACCACTGCTGCTCGATGCGCTCAAGCGATTAGAGTATCGCGGTTACGATTCGGCCGGCCTGGCCGTGTTGAACAACGGCACACTCGCCATTGAGAAATCCGCCGGGAAACTGAGTGCGCTCGAGGCCCGCTTGCAGGCCGACCTGCCGGAGGGGGCTCTGGGGCTTGGCCACACGCGATGGGCCACCCACGGCACTCCCTCGAACACCAATGCCCATCCTCATACCGATTGTGGCGGTGCGATCGCCGTCGTTCACAACGGCATCATCGAGAACGCCACGGTCTTGCGGGACGCCCTGACGAAGCGCGGCCATACTTTCACCTCCGAGACCGACACGGAAATCGTAGCGCACCTGATTGAAGACCACTTTGCTGATTCCTTGGAGGCCGCGGTTGCGGCGGCACTGCGTCAGGTGGAAGGCGCGTACGGGCTGGCTGTGATCTCGGAGAACGACCCTGGGATGATCGTAGCAGCGCGCCACGGCTCCCCACTTCTTTTGGGAATCGGTGACGGCGAAAATTTCGTGGCATCGGACGCAGCCGCCGTTGTGCAACACACGAGATCCGTTGTGTATCTCGACGACATGGAAATTGCGGTGCTGACGCCCAGCGAGTACCACGTGGCGGATCTCCACACCACCCGCGTGCAGAAGAGTGTCAGCGTCGTTGATTGGGATATAGCGACCATTGAGCGTGGAGGACACCCGCATTTCATGCTCAAGGAGATTCTCGAGCAGCCTGAGGCAATTCGCAACACCTTGCGAGGTAGGCTGCTTGAGGATGAGGGGACCGCGCGGCTTGGTGGGGTCAATCTCAGCGATCAAGAGTTGTGCGGGATCGACCGTGTCGTGATTACGGCCTGCGGAACTTCCTGGCATTCTGCGCTGATCGGCGAATACATGCTCGAGGAGGTTGCCCGCATTCCTGCAGAAGTCGAATACGCGTCGGAGTTCCGTTACCGGACTCCGCTCGTAGATCAGAGAACGTTGGTCGTCGGTATTTCGCAGAGCGGAGAAACGGCGGACACCTTGGCCGCACTGCGCGAAGCCAAGAAGCGAGGGGCGAGGACGCTGGGCATTGTGAACGCGGTCGGCAGTACCATAGCCAGGGAAGTAGACGGTGGCATCTACGTCCATGCGGGTCCCGAGATCGGTGTGGCAAGCACGAAGGCCTTTACCTGCCAAGTGGTGGCGCTGGCCCTGCTCACGTTGCGAATGGGTCGGCTGCGTTCGCTCTCAGTGCTTCAGGGCAGAAAGATCGTACAGGCGCTGCAGAAGCTGCCGGGGCAGGTGGCGGAGGTTCTTTCGCGCACCGAGCCGATCGAGGTGCTGGCCGGCACGTACGCGCTAGCCCAAAATGCCCTGTTTCTGGGACGTGGCTACAATTTCCCCGTGGCGCTGGAAGGCGCCTTGAAGCTGAAGGAAATCTCCTACATTCACGCAGAAGGGTACCCGGCAGCGGAGATGAAGCACGGCCCTATTGCACTCATCGATGAGATGATGCCGGTGTTCTGTTTGGCACCCCGCGATGCGGTGTACCACAAGATCGTCTCCAACATACAGGAAGTGAAAGCTCGCCGAGGACGGGTCATGGCTGTGGTTACGGAGGGAGACGACGAGATCACGCGCCTCGCCGATCATACCATTGCCGTACCGGAATCTATTGACCCTCTGACACCCGTGCTTTGTGTCGTTCCCCTTCAATTGCTGGCCTACCATGTGGCGGTCCGACGTGGGTGCAACGTAGACCAACCAAGAAATCTGGCGAAATCGGTAACGGTGGAGTAGGGCGGACAGGCGTCCGTCTCGAAGAGCCCACCCGCCTACCCACAGGGTGGTGTGGAACGGAGCGGCGGTAATGAGAGTCGTCGTCCAAAGAGTCCGGCGAGCATCGGTTGCCATCTCCGGGAAGACTGTGGGCGCCATCGATCGGGGCCTGGTAGTTCTGGTTGGATTTGCCAGGGGTGACGATCCGTCACGGATACCGTGGCTGGCCGACAAGGTGGCGGGACTGCGAATCTTCCCGGACGAGGCCGGCAAAATGAACCGAAGTCTCGCGGACGTGGGTGGCGGTGTGCTCGTGGTCTCGCAATTTACGCTGTATGGGGATGTTGAACGTGGACGACGGCCATCGTTTGTACGTGCGGCTGAGCCGGATGAGGCGATTCCACTCTACGAAAGTTTCGTGGAGGCGCTCCGGAGGAAGAACGTGCGTGTGGCGACCGGAGAGTTTGGGGCGATGATGGATGTGGAGCTTGTCAACGAGGGACCGGTCACGATCCTCATCGAGAAGTGAACCGCCAGTGATTGTTCTTGCATCTCAGTCGCCTCGACGTCGCCAGCTACTCGAGATGTTGGGGGTGACGCATACCGTTGAGCCGGTGGAAATCGATGAGCGTCCACCGCCGGGCGAGGACCCAATGCACTACGCCCAACGCCTGGCGCGTGAGAAGGCGTTGGCCGCTGCGGCCGGGGCGCCCGGGGCATCAGTGCTTGGTGCGGACACTGTAGTCGTGTTGGGCGAGGAGATGCTCGGCAAGCCACGCACTCCTGCCGAAGCGGAAGGTATGCTCGGCAAACTGGCCGGGCGGCAACACAAGGTGGTGACAGCCCTGGCTCTTGTGAAGGACGATGTCGTGCATGAGCGGTGTGATGTCACCTCGGTCTGGTTCCGACCGCTCACACCAGAGTTCATCCAGGCGTACGTGGCGACGGGCGAGCCCCTCGACAAGGCAGGTGCCTATGGCGTGCAGGGAAAGGGCGCTGCCCTCGTAGAACGCATTGAGGGAGATTTTTTCGGTGTGATGGGGCTTTCTGTGCGACTTGTCCTCGATCTATTCGAGGCGGCGGGCATCCCCTATAGCTTCACGCGGTAGACGGGGATCGCCTGGGCCTTTCCTTTCAGTTGCATCGGCTCGAGAGTGTCCACGTCCAGCGGCTTGTTGAGCCTCTTCAAGAACGGCTCAGAGATCAGTACCTCGCCCGGCCCCGCCATCGAACACAGCCGTGATGCAACGTTCACGGAATCGCCGATCACCGTGTATTCGAGCCGGCGGTCGCTGCCGATGTTACCGGCGAACACGTCGCCAAAGTTGATGCCGATCCCGATGTCCAGATGGGGTCGGCCCTGTTCCGCCCACTTCTGATTGAGTTCCTCGAGCACCCGCATCATATCAATCGCCGTGGCCACCGCACGGTCGGCATCGTCGTCGTGCGAGATCGGTGCTCCCCACAGGGCCATGATGGCATCGCCCATGAACTTGTCCAGCGTTCCGTCATGCTCAAACAGTATTTCCACCATCTCGGTGAAATACTCGGTTAGCAGAGAGGCTATGTCATCCGGGTTCATCTGCTCCGACAAGGTCGTGAAGCCTCGAATGTCGCTGAAGAACACAACCACGGGACGCTTCGCGCCTCCCAACCGTACCGCTCCGTCCTGGCCAACAATCTGTTGTGCGAGATCGGGGGCGAAATACCGCTGGAAGTTGGCGAGGACCACTGCCTCGCGGGCGATCCGATTGGACAGTTCGCTGTTCTCAATCGCAACGGCGGCAATGCTCGAGAACGCGATGAGAAATTCGAGGTCCTCGTCACCGAAGGAGTTGGTCGCGGTCATGTTGTCGACGTAGATGATGCCCAGTACGTTCCCCTCATTTCCCATGAGGGGGGTGCACATCGCGCTTCGCACGCTCTGCATGAGTATGGACTTGCTCTTGAACCGCTCGTCGGCCGCAGCATTGTCCGTGAGTATGGCCAACCGCTCATTCACGCAACGACTGGCGATGGATCGCGGTACGTGGCGACCGGCATCCATCTCGCCGAGCTTGGTTTTCGACGTGCGGGGGGCGAGGTCTGCCGATCCCTCCTCCACCATCAGGATGGAGACGCGGTCGACATCCATGACATGAAACGTGATATCGACAACCTTCTCAAGCAGCTTCTCTACGTCCTGCTGCTTCGCCAATTCCTTCGAGATGTCGAGGAGGAGATTGAGCTTCATCGCCTGTCGCTCGTCCTCGGACTCGCCGGACACCTTGAGGTAGGAGGTGCCGCTGGGCTCTACCGTCGGTTGCGCAAAACCTCCCGATTCACGTACTGGCAGCTGGCGAATGATGGTCGCCTCTGGCTGGGTGCTGGGGAAGCTCTGGTCTTTTTCTTCCGGCGGAACCACGGCTTGAGCGAGCGTCACCTCGCGCACCTTGAACGCCACTTTGCCGAAAGTCACGACATCGCCGTGACTGACGGTTTCTTCGGTGATTCGGTTTCCGTTCACGAAGGTGCCATTACTCGAGCCAAGATCCTTGACTGTGATACCGTTCTCGCTGGCGCTGATCTCAGCGTGATTCCGGGAAACCGTGGGGTCGTAAACAGGAATATCACTGGTCACCGCGCGCCCGACGTTCATCGTTCCGGACGGCGGCACCTCGAAGGTCTGATCGCCAGTTGTGCTGATGAGCTTGTATGCTGGCACGTATCAACTCCTGAGCCGGTAACAATATACCGCCAGGAGAAACGGGATGAGAACATGTCCCACGCCGGCCAGCCACGTCCGGCCGGAAAGGCTCACTCTACGAAGGCGGCCGGCGTCAGCGGGGCGCCGCGAGCACGAAATCACCGCCTGCTGCCACGAAACCGGCCACGGCATCCGGGCCGGCTGGGGAGGACCCCGGCACACGCAGCCATTGATTGACCGTCGTCTCGGTCCAGATCTCCAGTGCAGCAGCATACGACGCCCCGTCCGCGTACGTGGGTGAGGCGTCTGCCACGCTCAGCTCGCCGTACCGGACGTAGGACAACGTGGCGCGAGGTCGCCGTGACTCGGCAAAGTCGAGCCCGGCCGGTGAGAGTGTGAATCCATAGGCCCCCGGTCGCGGCTGGATGGTTATGAGCACCGAGTCGGTTGCGCTTACGGGCTCGCCGTTGACCGCCTCGAGCGAGCCTGCAGAAAACTGCAGCTCGAGAAAAAGGTTATTGAACTGGTCGGGGTGCAACATCAGCTGGACCGACGCGCGGGAGTTGACGACATAAAAAGAGAGTACTTCGGGGGCCGGCGCCTCGGATTTCTGGGGCAGTATCAGCAACTCTGCCGTGGTGAGGACCTCCTCACCCGGCGTGAAGGCGTCACCGCATCCGACCACGACAAACGCGGCAACCGCAGTTGCTGCAAACGCCTCCCATTTCGATATTGACCGTCGATGGCTCGATTCATTTTGGGCATGGCGGCCCTTCACCTGGTGATCGGACCGGTCGCGCTTGTGGCACAATCGTGGAACGACGAGCCGGTGCGCGTGCTCGTCCAACGCGGCGTGACTCGCCGCACCACGGTGTTGGCCGACAGCGGCCTCAGGGATTATGCGGCGCGGGCGCAGGGGTTCGTCTTCTTCCTGGCTCAGGTTGGTGAGGGGTTCCGAGAGCCCCCCCGGCTCATCAAGACAGATCAGCTTTCGCTTCAAGTCTACTGGAAAGCTCCCAACGCGAGCAAGCAACGTATTGTCGGACGCCGCGACCGCGTTGATCTGCCCACCGACATCGCCTACCACCGCGATCATCTTGGCATTGTGCAGAACAATTTTGGGGATCGCATCCGCCTGGGTGATGGGCACGAAGTCCGAGACGTCCTACACCCGCTCGCCCCGCAGGCGGTGGAAGTCTACGACTATGCCCTGGTCGATTCATTGGCGATCCGGCTTCCACAACGCGACGTGTCGGTCTACGAAGTGGCGGTCCGCCCCAAAGATCGGTCGACGGCCGCGATCGTAGGGAGTCTCTATCTCGATGCCTCCAGCGCGGAACTCGTGCGCCTGCGATTCACCTTCAGCGGCAGTGCCTATCGCGATGCAACCATCGAAGACATCACCGTCGTGCTGGACAACGGGCTGTGGGACGCCAGGGTCTGGCTCCCCCGCCATCAGGAGATCGAGATTCGCCGCCGAACGTCGTTCCTCGATCTCCCGGCCCGCGGGATCATCCGCGGTCGCTGGGACATCGACCAATACCGGTTCAACGGCGGGCTGCCCGATCGGCTGTTCTGGGGACCGGAAATCGTCCAGGTTCCCCAGGCGGAACGGGATGCGTACCAATGGGAAGGAACGATCCAAGAGGCGCTGCGGGCGGTGCCGGAGGCGGGAGCGACCTTCGATCTCGATGAGGTACGAAGCGAGCTG
>JBDHDY010000070.1:0-12319 GCA_039591275.1 Gemmatimonadota bacterium
GCAACTTCTCACGCGTCGGCTTCGACGCACGGGACCGAGTCACGCTCGGGGATCTGGAGTTGGATTACCACGACGGATCACAAGCGGATCGGCATCCTCTATGGGGTCACCGCCTTTTTCTTCTTCCTGGTGGGTGGTCTGGAGGCCTTGCTGATTCGCCTGCAGCTTGCCAGACCCGAGAACGCTCTCGTCGGGGCGGAAACGTTCAATCAGCTGTTCACGATGCACGGCACGACGATGGTGTTCCTGGCGATCATGCCGCTGTCAGCGGCGTTCTTCAATTTCATCGTCCCGCTGCAAATCGGCGCTCGAGATGTCGCGTTTCCCCGGTTGAATGCCTTCAGTTACTGGGTCTTTCTGCTCGGTGGGCTGTTCTTGAATGCGAGTTTCTTGTTTGGTGTGGCCCCTGACGGTGGATGGTTCGGTTATCTCAACCTGACGTCGAGGCAGTACTCGCCAGGGATGAACATCGACTTCTGGGCGCTCGGTTTGCAGATCCTTGGCATTGCCTCGCTAGCGGCAGGGTTCAACTTCATCGCAACGATCATCAACATGCGTGCGCCGGGCATGAAGTTGATGCGGATGCCGGTGTTCACGTGGATGACCCTTGTCACCCAGCTGATCGTCATCACGGCGTTCCCGGTTATTACCGTTGCGCTCGTCTTTCTGACGTTCGATAGGCTGTTCGGAACCCAGTTCTATTCGGTGGCCGCCGGTGGGGATCTACTACTCTGGCAACATTTGTTCTGGCTGTTTGGTCACCCCGAGGTATACATCCTAATCTTGCCCACGATGGGCATGGTTTCTGAGGTGCTGCCGACTTTTTCGCGCAAGCCTCTATTCGGGTACCCGGTAGTGGTGTACTCGGGTGCGCTCATCGCGATTATCGGGTGGGGTGTCTGGAGTCATCACATGTTTTCGGTCGGTCTCGGTCCGATCGCCGACTCGGTCTTCTCAGCTGGAACGATGCTCATCGCCATTCCGACCGGTGTGAAAATCTTCAACTGGGTCGCCACGATGTGGGGAGGTCAGCTTCGGTTCACGACGCCGATGCTGTTCGCCATAGGCTTCATCGCGATGTTTGTCGTGGGTGGCCTTTCAGGGGTGATGCACTCTTCACCCCCGACCGACCTGCAGCAAACAGACACGTATTTCATCGTGGCCCACATCCATTATGTGCTGTTCGGCGGCGCCATCTTCGGCATCTTCTCCGCGATTTACTACTGGTGGCCCAAGATCACGGGCCGGTTGCTCCACGAGGGATTGGGCAAGGCTCATTTCTGGCTGTCCTTCCTAGGTATGAACGTCGCGTTCTTCCCGATGCATTTCATCGGCCTGCTGGGCATGCCGCGGCGGGTCTACACCTACGGACCCGAGCTTGGGCTCGGCCAACTCAATCTCGTATCGACGGTGGGCGCGTTACTCCTGGGCGGCGCAACCCTGATCTTTGTCTATAACGCCTTGAGGACGGCCAGGACTGGAGAGGTGAGCGAAAAGAACCCGTGGGGTGCCGCTACCCTGGAATGGGCCATCGCTTCACCGCCGCCGGCGTACAACTTTTCGGTGATTCCGGAAGTATCGAGCCGGCTGCCGCTCTGGGTCGAGAACGGTGTTACCGAGATCCCCGACGAGCCCCCGAGCCCGGTCCATGTACCGGCGGGATCGCATTGGCCACCAGCGTCAGCGCTCGGCCTGGTGCTGGTCTTCACTGCCGCTCTCACACAGACCTTGTGGTTGGCATTCGTGGGCGCGGGGATTCTGGTGTTCAGCATTTTCAAGTGGGCCTTCGAGCCCTTCGAGGTCTAGCATGACGCACGCGTCCGCTGCTCACCATACCAGCACGGGCCTCGACACCCGCAAGCTCGCGTTTTGGACGTTTCTTGGCTCGGAATGTCTCCTGTTCGGTACGCTGATTGCGACATACCTCGTGTACGAGGGTCGGAGTGTCTCGGGGCCGACGCCGGCAGAGATTCTCGATATCCCGCTCACCTCGATCAGCACCTTCGACCTGCTGATGTCGAGTCTGGCCATGGTCCTTGCACTGGCCGCCGTCGCGCGAGGTGACAAAGTCTGGGCGCGAGTCTGGCTCGCGACGACCGCGATCTTGGGACTGGTGTTCCTTGGCTTTCAAGCTTACGAGTTCACAACCTTCGTCCACGAAGGCCTAACGATCACCACGAACCTTTTTGGCTCGACCTTCTTCACGTTGACGGGCTGCCACGGCCTCCATGTGCTAGTAGGTGTCATCTGGCTCTCCACACTGTTGATTCTGTCATTCCGCAACAAGCTGGGCCCGGAGAAAGCAATGAATGTGGAGATCGCCGGCCTGTATTGGCACTTCGTCGACGTGGTGTGGATAGTCATCTTCACAGTTGTCTACTTGATTCAGCGGGGTTGAGTATGACCGATCAGGTGCATGCCCAAGAGCGCGCTCATCCCACGACCGGAACCTATCTCGCGGTCGCGGCGGTGCTAACCGTGATCACGTTGGTGGAGTTGGGTGTGTTCTACATCCCGGCGTTTCGGCCAGTTCTGGCTCCGGTGCTGCTGGTGCTGTCAGCGGGCAAATTCTGCTTGGTCGTGATGTTTTATATGCACCTCAAGCAGGACCATCGGCTGTTCGCGGCGATTCTGTCGGCACCGTTGCTTCTCGCAACGGCATTGATCGTCGCCTTGATGTTCCTGTTCGGATCGTGGTGGCTGGCATAGGATCCAACGCCCCGCTCTAGACGCGCTAAACAGCAACCGCCCCCCAGTTTTGTTTTATCGCCTGGGGGGCGGTTTTTTTGTGAGAACTTCTGCAGCGTCAGCGGGCGATGCGGAGCCGAACCACCCGAGAGGCAACGCTGTCGCGACCTTGAATGCGGTGCACGCGTAGAGATACCACCTCTCCCGGCGAGAACGGGGCCAACACTTGCTCGAGCTGTTCGTACGTGTAGACCCGCTCATTGTTGACGTGTGTGATGATCTCCCGAGGGGCGAGTCGATCCCGTGCGGGCCCGTCTTGGTTGACGCTCATCACCTGAAGACCGGCGAGCTCACGATCGTAGCCCTCGCGGGCCAGCCGCGCAGCGGTCAACTCGCGAACCGTCACGCCGAGTTGGCTGGGAACGCCTGACCCCTCTTCTTCCTCATCCTCCGGCTGGTCGGCGTTTGCGACCCGCATTTCCTCAGGCGAGGCTTGGCCGAGGGTAACCATGATTGTCTCGCGAAGCCCGCCGCGGCGTGCTACCGTGACCTCCACCTGCTCGCCAGGTCTGCGGAAACCGATGTCCTGCTGTAACTGCGGAGTGCGATCAACTGGTGCGTCGTTGAGCTCCACGATCACGTCGCCTACTTGCAGCCCCGCGCGTTCGGCAGGACTGTTGTCCTCCGAGAAACTCTGGATCACCACACCGTAAATCGAATCGAGTCCGACGTACTCCGCGTCCTCAGCCGTGGCGTCGACGATGGAAACTCCCAGGACTGCTCGAGTCACCGTTCCCGTGGCGATCAACTGCTGGCTCACCATACGGGTCAAATTGATGGGGATGGCGAACCCATACCCCGAGTAGAATCCCGTCGGGCTGGCGATGGCGGAATTCACGCCCACCACCTGCCCGCGAATGTTGACGAGCGGACCGCCGGAATTGCCCGGGTTGATCGCCGCGTCCGTTTGAATGAAATCCTGGATGCGAAAGTTGAGGTCTTGTTGAATGCCGCGGAGCGGCCGACCTGTGCCGCTCACTATGCCCGCCGTCACCGTAAACGAGAAATCCGTGCCAAGCGGACTCCCGATGGCCAGCACCCACTCGCCGATCTGCAAGGAATCGGAATCGCCAAGGGCAAGAGGCGTCAGCTCGCCCGCATCGATTTTGATTACGGCGATGTCAGTGTTGGGGTCCCGGCCGACGACCTCGGCCTGGAAGGTTCTCCGATCGAGCAGGCGTACCTGTAGCCGTGTTGCGTCCTCGACTACGTGGTTGTTGGTAATGATGTACCCGTCTTCGGAGATGATGAAACCGCTCCCCTGCCCGCGGCGCCGTCGGTCTTGATCCTCGGGGTTCTGGAAGAAGTCATCAAACGGAGAACGACGTCGGGTGGTAGTGGCGGGAGTCTCCGACTCGATCGTGACGACCGCGGGGCGGACGGCCTCCGCTACCGCTACGAAGGCTTTGCCGAGATCTGCCACCGGTTGGGCCGCCGGGATCACTGGTGGCGGCGTATTCGGCAACTCGGTTGCCGCGAGAGCCTCCTGAGCTTGCGTGCTCTTAGGAAGGTCAACGATGGCCGCAAAGGCAAACGCCAGACCAATCGTAACGGCCACCAAAACAACAAACTTTGCCCATTCCCTTGTGCGTGACATCATTCCTCAACCCGGATGAGTAAAACGGTATGTGACTGGTTCACGTCACCCTTCTTGTACAACCCCGAAGGAGGCCCGGGGTTTCCCGAGGAACTCCAGGAACCCCGAACCCTCTGGATGTGCCATCAATCAACCTGCGCTTACGACTTGGAGTCGTCAACGATCTCGTAATCGGCCTCCACGACGTCTTCGTCCTTTTCATCCTTCTCTTGCGCGCCGGCCTCCTCGCTTTCTCCACTGCTTTCGCTGGTGGCGCCGCTGGCAGCCTCCGTTTGGTGCATGGCCGCCCCAGCCGCTGAGTAAGCCTCGGTCAGCTCCTGGAGAGCCTTCTGAATCTCGTCGGAGTCGCCCGAGCGCAGCGCCTTCTTGCCGTTCTCGATCGCTCCGTTCAGTTGCTCCTTCGTGGCGTTGTCCAGTCGGTCCGCCCACTCTTTGCTGTTCTTCTCGACCTCGTAGACTAGAGCGTCGAGACGATTCCGGTGCTCGATCTCATCGCGACGCTTCTTGTCCTCATCGGAATGCTGCTCTGCCTCCGTCACCATCTTATCGATTTCCGAATCGGAAAGACCGCTCGAGGCCTCGATACGGATCTTCTGTTCCTTGCCTGTGGCCTTGTCCTTAGCCGACACATGCAAGATACCGTTCGCGTCGATGTCGAAGGTCACCTCGATCTGCGGAATGCCGCGCGGCGCCGGGGGAATGCCGGTGAGTTGAAATCGGCCGATGGTCCGGTTGTTGATGGCCATTTCCCGCTCACCCTGCAACACGTGGATCTCCACAGTCGTCTGATTGTCCTCCGCCGTAGAGAAGATCTCCGCCTTCTTCGTTGGAATCGTCGTGTTGCGCTGGATCAGCACCGTCGTCACGCCGCCCAGAGTTTCGATACCCAACGACAGCGGCGTCACGTCGAGCAGCAGCACATCCTTGACGTCCCCAGCCAGCACACCGCCTTGAATCGCCGCCCCGATACCTACGACCTCGTCGGGGTTGACCCCCTTGTGGGGCTCCTTATTGAAGAAGCCCTTGACGATGTCCTGAACCTTGGGGATCCGCGTCGAGCCACCGACCAGAATCACTTCATCGATGTCGGACGGGTTGAGATTGGCGTCCTTTAATGCCTTCTCCATGGGCTCAACAGTTCGCTGCACCAGCTCGTCGATCAGTTGCTCGAACTTGGCTCGGGTCAGCGTCATGTTGAGGTGCTTGGGGCCCGTCTGGTCCGCAGTCACAAACGGGAGGTTGATCTCCGTCTGCTGGGTGGTCGATAGCTCCATCTTGGCTTTCTCGGCGGCCTCTTTGAGCCGCTGGAGCGCCATTGGATCTTTCGACAAGTCAATCCCCTGGTCTTTCTTGTACTCTTCTACGAGCCAGTCAATTACCCGCTGATCGAAGTCGTCGCCGCCAAGGTGGGTATCACCGTTTGTGCTCTTGACCTCGAACACCCCTTCAGCAAGCTCCAGAATCGAGATGTCGTAAGTGCCGCCACCCAGGTCGAAGACCGCGACCGTCTCCTCCTTCTTCTTGTCCATGCCGTAAGCCAACGACGCAGCCGTGGGCTCGTTGATGATGCGGAGCACTTCGAGCCCGGCGATCTTGCCGGCATCCTTTGTGGCCTGGCGCTGCGAATCGTTGAAGTACGCGGGAACGGTGATGACTGCCTTGGACACCTTGTGACCGAGATAGTCCTCAGCCGTCTGGCGCATCTTCTGCAGAACCATCGCCGAGATTTCCGGGGGGGTGTACTGCTTTCCCTGGATCTCCACCGTGGCGAGGTCGTTCCTCCCCGCGTTAACCTTGTACGGCACGCGGCTCTTCTCCTCGGGAATCTCGTCCAGCCGCCGACCCATGAACCGCTTGATGGAGAACACGGTGTTCGACGGGTTGGTGACCGCCTGCCGCTTGGCCACCTGGCCGACCAGCCGCTCACCGTCCTTGGTAAAGGCCACCACCGAGGGAGTGGTGCGCCCGCCTTCGGAGTTCGGGATGACGACGGGATCGCCGCCCTCCATCACCGACACTACCGAGTTCGTGGTACCGAGGTCGATCCCGATAACCTTCTCAGACATCACCTGACTCCTTGTGCATAGTATGAGATGCCCTGCCCTTTTATGAAGTCGCAGTGGCAAGCTGCGTACCAAGAAATGCTGCCAAAATGACACACTCTGGAGCATCTCAGACCCCGGATGCCTGGCTCCTGAGTACTCGCCGCACCCGGAGGGTATCTTGGCATATGTGGCCTAACCCTAGTAAGGAATATAGCTTAGATGATCACACGACTGGGACGGCGGTAACCTGGCCGAGCGAGCAATTCACCCGATCTCTATTCCCCAATCCTTAGGTTTTCTGGGTGTTTCCATATAAGGACGAGAATCCGACCGTCCTGACTCCCTTTGTCACGGTAGCCACTATCGTCCTGACGTCGGCGATCTGGCTTCTCTTCCAGGCTGGGGGGAGCGAACCCCGTCTCACCGAGTCCGTGTGTCAGCTGGGAGCGATACCGGTCCGTCTGTTCGGTGGTTCCGTGCAGCCGATCCCGACGCCACGGGGGCTCATCCTGCCATGCCCCGCTGCACCCAGCGGAGCGTGGTACACCCTGCTCACCTCGGTATTCCTTCACGGTGGTTGGTTCCACCTCATCGGTAACATGTGGTTCCTTTGGGTGTTCGGTAACAACATCGAGGACTCGATGGGGCATTTGCGCTTCATTGGTTTTTATCTGTTATGCGGGTTGCTCGCGGGGTTGTCCCAGATGATTGTGTCGACGTCGTCACCAGTCCCCCTGGTGGGAGCATCCGGTGCAATTAGCGGGATCATGGGCGCGTACCTCGTTCTGTACCCGAAGGTCCGGGTTCACACGATCATCTTTCTCGGATTCTTCATCACCCGAGTGACACTGCCTGCCTACCTGATGTTGTTGTACTGGGCGTTCATCCAGCTGTTGGGCTCGGTCCCGTCGCTCGCGGGTGCCGGTGGAGGGGGCGGCGTGGCATTCATGGCACACCTTGGGGGGTTCATCGTCGGTGCGGCGCTCATCAAACTGTTCGCCAACCCCGACTTGCTGGCGGCTCACCGCCGCCCCGTCATGACCATCCACACGCGTCACCGCCCGTGGGGCTCCTGAGATGTATCTGGCGAGAGTGATCGGGCCAGTGGTGGCCACCACCAAACATGACACGCTTGAGGGGCAGGTGGTGAGAGGTGAGCCGTGAGAGGTGAGAGGGAAGAGATCCAGTGGGAGGGCAAGGTTCTCATACCGCCCTACCGCCCGTGGTGGGGTGCGGGGCGGGGACAGACCGCCCGCCTGCCCGCCTGTGTGCGGAGAGGGGTAGTGGAGCGGCTGACCTTGGACGACATGCCCGATGGATCGGCGGAGGTGATTGCGCTTGACGTCGTCGATGCCGGTGTGGGCGACAAGGTCCTGGTGGTTCAGGAAGGCAGCTCCGCGCGTAAGATCTTCAACGACGAGAAGATCCCCGTGCAAGCGGTGATTGTGGGGGTGCTGGATCGGGTGGATGTCCAACCGTGACGCAGCAGGGCGGCGAAGCGACGGCTCTCGCGGCGCGGTGCATCGCAGATCTGATCGATCACACGCTTCTCAAGCCCGAAGCAAGACACTCCGAGATCAACACACTGTGCTCACAGGCGCGGAAGCACCGGTTTGCCGCAGTTTGTGTAAACGGCTGCTGGGTCCGCCACTGCGCGGGTCTGCTTCGAGGAACCGGGGTGCGGGTGGCGACGGTGGTGGGTTTTCCCCTGGGTGCTGCAACGACTTCCTCGAAGGTGTGGGAGGCTGGGCAGTTGGTAGAGGAAGGGGCCGAAGAGATCGATGTGGTCGCAGCCGTCGGGCACATCCGAGACGAGGCCTGGGATTACGTAGAGCATGACATCTGCGCCGTCGTGAAGGCCGTAGGTGGGCGTACCGTCAAAGTGATTCTCGAGACCGCCGCTTTGGAACCTGTGCTGATCGTAAAAGCGGCGGCTGTAGCCAAAGAGGCGGGCGCGCACTTCGTCAAGACGTCGACAGGCTTTCATCCGGCTGGCGGTGCTACTGCGGAGGCGGTGGCATTGCTCAGGGCAGCCGTGGGCGACTCCATGGGCGTGAAAGCCGCGGGTGGCATTCGGACGTGTGCGGACGCCCTTCGCATGATCCGGGCAGGCGCGACTCGGATCGGTACGTCCTCCGGTATACAGATCGCGAGGTGCCTCGACTCGGACCCGAAGCCCTTGAGCGAACTGGTGCGTGATCCGAAAGGGCACGAGCAGGTCTGCGTTGCCTGATCCCTACGCCCGCACCGCTGCCCCCTCTGCCTCTGCTGTCCCTCCTGCCTCTGCCGTCCCTCCGGCCCCCTACTTCTCCTACCCGCCCACCTGCCTAGATTCCCACCGTTCCTATTCGCTATTGCCGATCCTTAAGGAACGCATGAAGATCTTCATCAACGAACAGGCGGTGAGTGTGGAGCCAGGTACGACCGTCGGGGATGCAGTTCGAAGCTTCGATCCGTCGCTTGCTGAGGCTTTGTGTGACGGATCTGCCCACCTGACGGACGGCGTGGGTCGCCGCATCGAGGCATCGAGCGTGGTGCAGATGGGAGGGATCATTAGGGCCGTCAGATCCGCGCGGCGAGCGCCGGACGCCGAGAACGAGCAGTGACTGTAACTAAGGAACTCCTTCGCAGACTGCCCAAGGCCGAGCTACACGTCCATCTAGATGGGTGTTTGCGACCGCAGACGATGATCGAGCTCGCCCGGGACGCGGGAGTGAGGCTCCCGGAGACGACCGCAGATGCCTTGGCTCGGGCCATGCTTGTGCGCGACGCACGCAACCTCGAGGAGTATCTCGAGCGGTACGAGTTCACCCTGGCGGTCATGCAGAGCGCAGCGTCCATCGAGCGTGTTGCCTACGAATTCGTCGTGGACGTGGCGGCGGAGAACGTCAGGTACGTGGAAGCGCGCTATTGTCCGGTGCTTCACACGTCTAACCTCAAGCTTGGTGAGGTGGTTGAGGCGACGTTGGAGGGCCTCAAGCGTGGCGAAGCTGAGAGCGGCACTCGGGCGTCGCTCATCGTTTGCGGACTTAGGACGTTCTCACCATTCGTGTCCGACGATCTTGCCAGGGTGGCGGTGGATTACCGGAACGACGGGGTCGTAGCCTTTGATCTGGCCGGCTCCGAAAAAGGACACCCGGCTCGGGACCATGCTCGGGCGTTTTCGTACGCTGCAAGCCACGGACTCCACTGTACGTGCCACGCGGGTGAGGGTGATGGACCGGAATCCGTGCGGCAGGCCCTTCACGACTGCTGCGCCCACCGGATCGGGCACGGCACTAGAATCACGGAAAGTGCGGAAGTAGAGGAGTATGTGGTGGAACACCAGATTCCGCTCGAGGTCTGCCTCACGTCGAATGTGCACACGCAGACTATCGACGATGTGGCGAAGCACCCTGTCCGGCGGTACTTCGATATCGGTTGTGCAGTGACACTCAATACGGACGGACGGCTGATGGATGGTGTGTCTCTTACTGATGAGTTCTGGCTTGCCCACCGAAAACTTGGCTTCTCTCGTACCGAGATCGATCGGCTGATCATGAACGCGTTCCAAAGTGCATTCCTGCCGGAAAACGAGAAGGCGTTGCTCCTTGCACAGGTGCAGAGGGAGCTAGAGGAAGTACAGTGAGCGTTGAGCGGGGGGCCGGGAGCGGGTCCCTCCGTGAGACAGCGGCTTTCATCGCACAAAGGCTGGAGTCGTTTTCACCGAAGATCGGTATAGTGCTTGGATCTGGGCTCGGCGGCTTGGCCTCCGCGGTGCAGGATGGGGTGAGTCTACCCTACGGTGAGATCCCCGGATTTCCCCAGGCGAACGTCGACGGGCACCAAGGAGTGTTCACCGCCGGAAGGCTCTTGCCAATCAGAATCTGTGCCGCGCTCGGTATAGAGACAGTCATCATTACCAATGCAGCCGGGGGTATTCGATTTGGATTCGAACCACCGCTCCTCATGTTGATTGCCGACCATGTGAACCTGACGTGGCAGAACCCTCTCGTCGGCCCGGTGGCACCAGGCGATGAACGGTTCCCTGACATGTCCAGTCCGTATGACGCAACGCTGCGCGCCATGGCCCGCAAAGCGGCTCTGGAAGCCAAGATCGTGCTCGAGGAGGGCGTGTACGCTGGGGTCACGGGACCGCACTACGAGACGCCTGCCGAGATCCGGATGCTGGAACGCCTCGGTGCGGATGCCGTGGGCATGTCGACGGTGCCGGAAGTGATTGCAGCTAGGGCACGTGGTGTTCGCGTGCTGGGCATTTCGGCTATCACCAACCGCGCTGCTGGCATATCACAGAGCAAGCTATCGCACCAAGAAGTGCTCGACGCGGGAAGAAAAGTGGGTGCGGATCTCGAGGCGCTGATACGAGGAGTCCTGCGACAAAAACCTTTGTGACCTCTGTGCTCTCTGTGGCTACTTTCAATTTCGTCTACGTTCGTCTGAGGCTAACAGCTTTATCCGCCAGCTAACAACTACCCTTCTCCGAGGGTGTCATGAGCCGACATATCCTGATTCCAATTGCGACTATTGTCGTCTTCGCCAGTTCTGCACACGCACAGCAGTTCGAGCCGCTCCTCGATGCCCGCACGCGTGACCTCTTGCACGAAGCTCTGAGCGGCGAGGTCGCCAAAGATCACGTCATCCAGATCACCAGGAGTCACCGCATTCAAGGTGCGCGCGGGTACCGGTCTGGTGCGGAATACGTGTTGGAGCAACTTCGAGGCTCCGGTTTCACCGAAGCGGAAGGATACATCGAGTCGTTTCCATCTGATGGAAAGATCGCGTACCAGACTTGGCAATCGCCGTCGGGTTGGGATATCGAGTGGGGTGAACTCCGTATGGTGGAACCGTACGAAGAGCGCATCGCCGGATATCCAGAGGTCGCGATGAGCGTGATAACGTATTCAAACCCCGGCGATGTGACTGCCGAACTGGTTTGGGTAGGGGAGGGCACCAGTGATGACGACTATGACGGTAAGGACGTAACGGGAAAGTTCGTTCTCGCCACCGGATACGGTGGTTCAGTACATCGACTGGCGGTGCTCAAATACGGCGCAGCAGCGGTTGTCTGTTTCCTCGACGACGATCGGGCTAAGGAATACCCCGACATGCTTCAGTACACGGGCATGTGGCCGCGCGCCAACGAACTCGATCAAGTGACGTTTGGGTTCAACATCGCCAATCGGCAAGGGGAGCGGCTGCGGGACATGCTGCTTGGCGGAGGGCGTGTGGTGATGCGTGGCACGGTGAAGGGAACCGGCCTCGAGCCGTACTTCATGGATGTTGTCGTGGCGCGCATTGAGGGATCCGAGCGACCCGAGGAAGAATTGGTCTTTAGCGCGCACCTCGATCATCCGAAAGAGTCGGCGAACGACAATGCGAGCGGATCCGCGGCGCTGCTCGACATCGCTCAAACCGTGCGAAGACTCATCAACAGTGGTCGTCTGTCACCTCCGAAACGATCGCTGCGCTTCTTGTGGGTACCGGAGTGGTATGGGACGATGGCGTACATCGACCGTCATCAAGAGGTGGTGGGGCCGGCCCTTGGCGGCACCTGGCTTGCCAACCTGAACATGGACATGGTTGGGGAACATCTGGAGCTGATTCACTCGCGCTTGATACTCACGCGCACACCGGCGTCGATCTCCTCTGGCGTCAACGACGTAGTCGCCAATATGGCGCAGATGGTGGACGGGATGGAGGTGCGCACGGCGCGGGGGAGCCTCTCGGCGATGAACTACCGTGTGACGCCGTACGCCGGCGGGAGCGATCACATGATGTTCATCGACCGAAAGATCCCAGGGATCATGTTTTCGCACAGTCCGGATTACACACACCACACATCTGAAGACACACCGGACAAGGTTGACCCCGTGGAACTCGAGCGGAGTGAGATCATTGCGGCGGCGACCATTCTCTACCTCTCGGATCT
>JBDHDY010000071.1:0-10622 GCA_039591275.1 Gemmatimonadota bacterium
TGGGGCTGGAGAAGGTCCCAAGGGTCCGGCTGTTCGCCGGTTAAAGCGGTACGCGAGCTGGGTTCAGAACGTCGTGAGACAGTTCGGTCTGTATCCGTCGTGGGCGTTGGAGTGCTGAGGGAGGCCGACCCTAGTACGAGAGGACCGGGTTGGACCGACCGCTCGTGTCCCGGTTGTCACGCCAGTGGCAGCGCCGGTTAGCGATGTCGGGTAGGGATAACCGCTGAAAGCATCTAAGTGGGAAACCCGTCCCAAGATTAGCACTCCTGGACCTCAAGGTCCCTCAAGGGCCGTGGGAGACTACCACGTTGATAGGCGGCAGGTGTAAGCGGCGCAAGCCGTTGAGCCGAGCCGTACTAATCGCCCGTGAAGCTTGATCTCTTCCGCTTGCAACATCTCGAACCCAAACCGTTCACGGGTCCATCCTTTGAATTTTGGCACAATGCACAAACCGTTGCTCGCTACCAGCGACCAGCGGCCAGCTGTGAAAGGCTGGCAGCAGCAAGCCGGTAGCCGGCACCCGATTGGCTGGTGGCTAGCGCGACAGGGCCACACCCGTTCCCATCCCGAACACGGAAGTTAAGTCTGTCAGCGCCGATGGTACTGCGAGGGAGACCTCGTGGGAGAGTAGGCCGTCGCCAGCCTCCCCAACAAAGAAGCCCACTCCGGATTTCCGGAGTGGGTTTTCTTGTTGCCACAACGTCACTTAGCAGGTGCTTGCGCAGTTATGCAACCAGGTTAACTTCCTGTGAAAATTGCGAATAATCTCACAAATGTTCGCCTTTGTGCTGTTTCCGCACTCTACGGCCCCAACAAGAAGTGCCTATGCCCCAGCACAGCCCCAACGATCTCATCGAGGACTTCCTGGGAAGCATCCAGATCCTCTCATCAGCAGTGAACGACCTGCTGACCGGACAACTGCGGGAAGTCACCGGCAACCAGCTCACCTTCGCGCAATGGAAACTGCTCAAACTCGTCGCTCTCACTGAGGGCCACACGGTCAGCGCAGTTGCGGAATTCCTCGGCGTCAGTAATGCTGCCGCTAGCAAGGCTGTGGATCGACTCGTTCGACGCAACTTGCTCCGACGCACCGAGGCCGAATCCGACCGCCGAGCGGTGGAATTGTCAGTGACACAGGAGGGAAGTGACCTGTTGGCCAAAGTCGAGGACCGCGGGAGCGAACCCCTCAGAGAGGTCTTGGGCCAGCTACCGCCCCAGCAACTGCGTGACATGACGAGGGTGTTGGACCAACTCTCCGTCGGCTTTGTCGACCGCAATAATGGGGCGAAACAACTCTGTTTTCGGTGTGGTATCCACTTTCGTGACCGGTGCTTGCTGCGGCAGCGGGGCGGCGAGTGCTACTTCCAGCTCCACCGAAGGACGGACGACGCGTAGGAGGGCTCTGCAATGCCCGCTAACAAGATCCCGTCCAACAGCTCACAAGCTTGATCGGCGCCATCGACATCGATGAAGGGAACACCAGATGTTGCCGAGGCCCAATCCGCGTGAGATAGATCGACGGGCCCGGCTAGCCATGTCGGCTACGCCGATTCCGTGCCAGGAACCCTCCAAGCGAACGGCCAACTTCGACGAGGTTTATCTGCCGTTCGACGAAGAGACCGCACGAGTTGAAGCGCGCAGGTGCATCCAATGCCCCAATGCGGTCTGCACAAAAGCCTGCCCACTGCAAAATGACATTCCCTTGGCACTCTGGCAGCTGGAGCATGGAAATCTCGAGCATGCAGCGGAGGTCTTCCACAGGACGAGCACGATGCCGGACACTGATAGACCATCCTGTTTCTTGGGTGGCAGTGCGTTTCGTTTTATCTTTTTGAAATGTCACACGAACCGCCATCCCAGACTGACACCACTCGTTGTGGCACCATCGCGATCCTAGGCCCACCGAACGCGGGAAAATCAACGCTGCTCAACGCGTTGGTGGGACAGAAGCTAGCTATCACCAGCCGGAAACCTCAATCCACGAGACAGCCTGTGGTCGGCATCTGGACGGAGGGTGACACACAACTCATCTTCGTCGACCAACCAGGTCTTCTCGAGCCGCAATATCTGCTGCAAGAAGCGATGCGTACGTTCGCGCTAACGTGGGCAAGAAGGGCAGATGCGGTCCTTTACGTGCACGCGGCGACCGATGGCGCTCTGCCGCCCCGGACAACCATCGACACGAAATTGGGCCTTCGCGACTCACCTCTTGCGTTTGTGCTGACCACTGCAGAGGGACTAGACGATAAATCCATCCCCTCCGTCTCGCCTCCCGACAAAACGCCCGCTTTCGTGGTTTCACTGACGACCGGTCACGGAGTGGCCGATCTTCTGACCTGGTGTTGCGAGCACGTTCCCGTGCGACCATTCCGACACGACCCTGAGGACGTTAGCACCCAACCTCTCCGCTTCTTTGTGGCCGAGCTAGTTCGCGAAGCAGCCTTCGAACTGCTGGAAGAGGAATTGCCGTACGCCCTGGCCGCCGAGACCGAGGAGTTTCGTGAGCAGTCTGAGCCAGTTTACATCCGGGTTACGCTCTACGTCGAACGAACATCGCAGCGTCGCATGGTGATCGGGAAGGGAGGACGCACGATCAAGGCCCTCGGGGCCAAGGCTCGCCGTAACATCGAGACCCTTCTCGGGACAAAGGTGTTCCTCGATCTCTGGGTCAAGGTCCTACCCAAGTGGCGCTCGAGCGCGCATGCGTTGATCCGATTGGGTTTTCCCAGCCACCAAGTTGGGGCAAAAGAAGACGAGACTTCCTAGGGGCGGGAAGTCTCGGTCTCTCCAGACCTATTCGTAGTGCACCGAAAAAGCTCTTACTCGTCTGACTCTTCCGAGCGCTGCTTTTCCCACTCCATATCTTGTTGATTCTTGAAGCGGATGTTCCCTTGGGGGGGATTTGCGTAAAGGAACGCGAATTCGTACACCTCACCCAGATTCATGTATTCAACGGTGTACAACACGGCATTCCCCCAGGGTTCCGACGTCACCTTGCTAATCAGGTGGGTTGTGAACGTCGACTCGCTGCTGTAGAACGTAACGGACGTCTCGGTGATTTCAAATGCTCGGTCGGCATAAGCTGGCGTCGTCGTCGTCCACGTGCCGACAATTTCCTGCGGGATGACGTCTCCTCCCTCAGGCAAGACATTGCGGATCAGCAGGGAGAGCCACATGCCCAACAGGACCAAGCTGAGTCCGAGTGTCGGAGTAAATCTCCGCGGGATCAACCGGCCGAAGCGCTTGACCGGTTGCTCGGCCGCACTGGCAGCCTCGTTTTCCTTTTTGGTCTCGATGACCTCGGTGACGATGTCGCGCACCAGCTTGCGCAGTTCGGGATCTCTCATGGGAGAGTTCGACGGATCCTGTGGCGTCATTTGAGGTCCTCGAATGTCGAGTTCGTGGTTACCTGACCGCTCGGCGACCCGCGTGCAGGCAACGGGCTATCACGCCTTGGCGCCTGAGACGAGTACCGGTTCGTCAAGTGACTCCTGCTTCAGCTGTGCAGCCATGACACGCTTGAATGGTTCCACGATTACCGGATCAAAGTGCATCCCTGATGCCCGAACGATGACATCCACGGCCTTTTCGGCCGGCCACCCAGGTCGGTAGGGCCGATCCGAATGAATCGCATCGAAAACATCGGGCACAGTGAGCAGCCGGGCGAAGAACGGTATCTTCTCGCCTTTTAGCCCTGCCGGGTATCCAGTACCGTCAAACCGCTCATGGTGGTACAGCACAAGGGGAATCACGTCGGCGTAGGCCTTGATCGGTGCCAGGATACGGGCGCCAATCTCGGGGTGCTGGCGCATGATGTCACGTTCTTCCTCATCCAACTGCCCCGGCTTGTCGAGCACCCGAGCGGGGATGCCAATCTTGCCGATGTCGTGGAGCAATCCACCCCGGTGGAGGATGTCCATTTCTTCGTCCGACAAACGCATTTCTCGACCGATCTCTAGCGCCAAGTTTGTTACGCGCTCCGAATGACCGGCGGTCCAGCGAGACTTCGCGTCGATAGTCCGTGCAAGCGCTGTCAGAGCTCCCCAATTCAGCTCGTCCAATTCCTCGACGAGCCGGCTGTTGGACAGCGCCACTGCAACCTGATCGGCTAACTGTCGAGCTTGCACGACGTCGTCTTCGCCATAGGCCGAAGCATCGATGTAGCCAAGCGCTATCAGCCCTGAGAGTTCCTGCTTGAGAAAGATGGGGAGCACCAGGAATGACTTCATGTCCCGTCCGGAGAAGGGGATGAGGTCGAGATAACTGCGCGTGCCCTGATCGCTAGTAATGACCGCATGCTCCGGATGATCGCGGAGCTCCTGCATCTCCTCCCCACTCAGGCGGATGTCCTGATCGATCTTCTCGTTCTTGGAAGTGTCTAGTGCAACTAGTTTCCACGTTGCATCTACACCCTCCGGCGTAGCCAAACTGACGGTAACCCGATCGCACGCGAGAACGTCGCGGGTGCGCGAGAGCACTGTATCGATAATCTTCTCGGTGTCGAGGGCCGACAGCACGGCCCGGTCGATCTCGTTTATCGCGGTCAACGCACTAAACTGCCGTCCCAAGCGCCGCGACATGTTGTTGAATGACGCCGCCAGATCCTCAAACTCGTCTCCACTCTTGACGGAAACGGGACTGTCGAAATCCTTCTTGGCAATCCGACGCGTACCTTCCTGCAGCTTGACGAGGGGATCCATGCTCCGACGAATCTGTACGTTGCTGAGGAGAAATACGACCCAAAACATGAGGAGGATGGCGAGGGGAAATGTGCGTCTGAAGTTGGCCATGGGTGCTAGAACCGCTGCCTTCGACTCCGTAAACACCACCAGCCAACTGTCCACCGCATATAGAGATTCCAGAAAGACCACTCTGTACCCTGCAAGGTATTCCTCATTATCGTCACGCCACTCGAAAGCCCCCGCGTGCAGCGGCGCGACGCTGGGCTCCAATCCCTCCAGCACGTAGGATGGATCCGGCAGGGTGCAGTCGAGAGGAACGTTAGAAGGGTCGAATATGCAAACGTGCGTATTCTCCGGAGTGGCTTCCTGGGGCTGGCCACCGCTCCACAGATACTGAGCGTCCAGCTCGGCCCAGAGAACTCCTCGGCTCAAGTCTGACGGATCTACCGCCTTCCCCATGTGAATAGCAGGCCGCGGGGCGCCGTGAACGGACATGATAGAAACCCCGGCCGCCAAACGCGCACTGTCTTCTTCCGTAAGCGTCGGTGGATCACGCATGTCGTTAAAGAGAACGACTCGCCGCCCACCGCTCTGGAGAACAGCAAGACCCTCCAGCGACCGCCCGAGTGTAGCCTCCCACTCTCCAGATCGCACGCCATTGCCGAGAGTGGCCACCACATTGCTGAGCTGGCCGTCGATGAAGCCGAGTCGCTCGTGGATTGCCATCCCGGTCGCACCGCTCGCCTGTTTGAGCCGCTCCCGGGCTTGATCATTCAGCTGACCACTGACATGGAAGTACGAGAGCACCGCACCCACGCTGATCGGAAGGAGGGCGCAGACGAAGAAGAGACCGAAGATCCGGCGCGCCACCCTCGTTCGTAGAAACGTGCGTTCAACAAAATTCACGGCCACCGTCCGGATCAGTACTGTGACGCCAAGCCGATGAAGCCACCGTCGTTGGCGCGAACGATGTCATCCTTGCTGCTCGCCGCCGTGAGTGGGGGCTGACTTCCGCCATCTTCACCCATGCTGTACAGGTCGTAGGTCGAGTTGATCGGGACCAGGAACCGGTCCTTCCGCGCTCCCGCAGGTGCACCCCCACCACCCTTGCCACCACCCTTGCCGCCGGCACCGCCACCACCACCGTTGTCGAACGGGAGGTACTGATACGGGTTTCCCCAGGGGTCGTCATATCCTTGTCGACCGACCCCCGCCAGGGTCGGCGGCAAAATCTCGTCGACATCGAACGGTGCCAGTTCCATCTGAATGGCCTCGATATCGCCGATGGCCTTGGCGATTCTCGCACGGTTAACTGCCTCTCGAAACTGCGGCAGCGAAATAGCAAGTAACGTGGCAAAAATCGCCACGACGAGCATCATCTCCAAAACCGTCCACCCGGCCGACTTGTGCCGGGACCGCCACCTGAATGGAACGCACCTTTCAGGAAAGGTGAGCCTGGCAAACACGCTACCGGAACTTGCTCTGCCTCTCAAAACGATTGTCACCTCAGCTTCCGACTCTGCTCGATGTCGATTGGACCAACCTGCTTCCGATCAAGGATCTTTGGCGGCGAAAGTGCTCAGACCCGGCGTTCTCCACTCACGGATGCACGACAGGCCTCCAGCCATCCCTCGAGCCTGATGCCATCGGAAAAGCCGCTACCAGCAACGATTTGTGGGCAAATATCGTGATTTTCTTCCAATTTTCGCGGTGATGGCGATCAACCGGCAGGGGTGAGGGTCGTCACGGCCCACCGGAGGCCTCCAGCACGCCGTACTCCGCGAACCCGACGAGCTGAGTGTTGTCGATCCTACAATTGGACGGGACTTTTGTCCACGCCTTCAAAGGCCGACCTCACCACTCGAGGTTAAGATTGCTGGACTCCAGGATCAGGCGTCGCAACGGGGGGGGCACACTTCCTCGAGGCGGCTCAATGCGGCAACAACAAAGACGCAATGCCGCCGTCCGGCCCCGACCAACGGGATCTGTGTTCCGGGCCAGGACCAAATCGGTGTATATTCGGGTAGTTGACAACGAGCCCGAAGCGCCCGGGCCCTGGGTGACCTGGCCTGACCATGTGAGGGTACGCCTCGATGAGTATCGCACAAGACCTCCTCGACATTCTAGTCTGCCCCAAGTGCAAGGGCGAGCTCGAACATCGCACCGAACCCACCGAACAGCTGGTGTGCCACGCGTGCCGTTTGGTTTATGCCGTGGAAGACGACATCCCCATAATGCTCATCGATGAGGCAACTGCGCTGTAGCCTGTTTGTCTGCGCGTGGGCACTGGGTCTCTGCCCGCCCGCGCTCGCACAAGATGGTAACCCCGAGCAAGGTGGGGCCGCTTTTTTGTTGTTTCCGGTGGGCGGCCGCGCTTCAGCGCTCGGACAGGCGGCCATGGCAGACGGGGGTAGTAGTGAGGCCGCCTTCTGGAACCCCGCGGGCTTAGCGCTAATGGAGCGGGGTGAGGTTGCGGCTCATCACGCCCGGACATTCGTATCGGACAACACAGCGCTCTCCGTGTACTTTGCCTCTCCGAGTGTCGGGGCCTTCGGTGTCTCCGCCTACCTGGTCGACTTTGGATCTCAAGAGGTCATCCCGGTGGGCGGACCAATCACCACGGGTAGGTTCTCGCCGAAGAACATCGAGCTCCTGGCATCGTACGCAACCACGATCACAGGCAGTTTCACCTTTGGGTTGAATTACAAGCTGATCCAGTTCCGACAGGACTGTTCGGGCGATTGCGGCATCTTTCCCAGCCAGGTGGGCACCACCCACGGCGTGGATCTCGGGTTACAGTATGGTGGACGCAGCTCTCCTTTTCGCATCGGGGTCGCAATCAAGCACGCTGGCTTCAAGCTCCAGGTCGAGAACAGTGACCAGGCTGACCCCTTACCCACTCGCGTGGCACTCGGGATTGCATACCGCGTCACGCTCCCGCCTCCGACGGCAGGGGCCCAACCACTCGACGCCAGACTCCTAGTGGATGTCCAGCACAGATGGCGAGACTTGGGCAGTGCAGACGCTCGCGTGGGAATGGAACTCGGCTACGGCCAACTGATCCGGCTGCGGACTGGCTATGCCTTTCTCGAGGGCGAAACCCGCGGCCCCTCCGTGGGTCTGGGCGTGCGGTTTGGACGAGTAGGGGTCGATTTCTCCAAGATCTTTTTCGTGTCCTCGAACTTCGATGAGCCGGTCTATATCAGCATCCGGGCCGATCTTTAGCATAGCCAGAGCCCTCTCGTTACTGGTGGCAGGGGCCGCCGCGGTGTCCGCCCCGCTAACGGCACAGACCCCCACCAGATCTCGGGACGACCCTGCTGCTCTTTTCACCCGGATTCCCAGCCTCTCAGCAGATGATGCGGACCACCGCCCCGGTTGGATCAGACCGCTGGCATCAGCAGTGGTCCCTGGTTCCGGCCAGCTCATGTCTGGAGCTCCCCGCGGGGCCATCTATCTCGTGGCAGAGGTTTTCCTGATCACGAAGTACGCAAACTCGCGCAGTGAAGCCCACAGAGAGCAAGACAGGTATCTCGACCTCGCCTTCGAAGTGGCCCGGAGCGCTTTTGCCCCATCCCAGCGGGATACGGCGTTCGAGTATTTTGAGCAAATGACCAAGTTCGTCGAGAGCGGACCGTTCGATGTGGATCCGGGCCCCGGTTTTGCTCCACCCACCGACGAGCAAACGTTCAACGGGACCCAGTGGAGGCTTGCCCGCGAGACGTTCTTTGGAGATCCTGATTCTCCCCCGGATCCCTCGTCACCGGAATACCAGCAGGCCATCCAGTTCTACAGAAGTCGTGCTATCGGCCCAAATTATAGGTGGTCATGGCGCGACAACCCGCTTGAGTACGACACCTTCAGGCAGGCAATCCGCAAAAGCGACGATGCCTTTCAGAGAAGCACGGTTCAAATCGGGTTGGTGCTGGCGAATCACCTCATCAGTACGATCGACGCGTTCATTTCGGAGCGGCTTTCAGCCAGTGGACGCCGAACGCACCTGAAGACCGTCCTCACGCAAAAGGCAGGACCTCTAGGCGGCCCCTCGGTCACCTGGACGGTCAACGTCGAGTTCTGAAATCCGTTGTTCTACAAAGCAATACTGTGATCCAGATCATTTGACTTACCACCCCTAGGACCGCTATGTTAATGCGCTATATCACTTTACGAGAGGAGGCCGGTGCGGAAGCGTCCGACGGTTATCTATTTCTCTCCAGCCGAGCGGCCAGCCCCTGACGCCGTTGCCACCTGGATCAATGACAAGGGTTTCGCGCTGATCCACCACCGCGAGCGCACGGCGATTGAGCAGTTTGCGGTGCAGAGCCTCCCGACCCTCGTTGTGGTCGACGCTGACGAGGCCGGGGAGAGTGGATTAGCCCTATGTAAGAAGCTCAAGACCGATCCCTACACGGCGGTGGTTCCGGTTGTATTCGTCGCCGGACACCACATTAGCGAACAAGTAGGTGAGTGGTTTGACGCCGGGGCGGATGAGGTTATCACCCCACTTTTTGAGTGGACGGAACAGTGCGGCCGCCTCGACGGACTGCTGGTGCGGACGGAGCGGAACGTCGCCGTTCACCCGTCCACCCGGTTGCCCGGCACCACGGAGATCGAACGTGAGATCCGTCGCCGGCTCGACAGATCCGAGCGGTTTGCCGTCTGTTATGCAGACCTGGATCACTTCAAGGAATACAACGACCGGTACAGCTACCGCGACGGTGATCGCGTTATCTTTTTGTTATCGAGGATCCTGAGTGACATCGTAAAAGGGATGGGCCCCGAGGGAAGCTTCGTCGGGCATATCGGCGGAGATGACTTCATCGTAGTTCTGACCGTCGACGCCGTCCCAGAAATCTGTGGCGAAATCATCTCCGTTTTTGACACGCTCATTCCCTTCCAGTACAACGCGCAGGACCGACGTGCCGGATATTTTTTCGGCAAGGACCGCAGGGGCCAACTGTACCGGGTGCCGCTTATGACTCTGTCCATAGGGATCGTCACGAACGAACACCGCCGGTTTGGACACCCAGCCCGGGCAAGCGAGTTGGCCACGGAAATGAAGAGCTATGCGAAGACGTTGCCGGGCTCGGTATTCGTGGTCGACCGGCGGCGCGACCTCGACGAGGGCAGTGATTCGGCGTAGGAGAGCCATCGATGAACGTACACTGTCCATCCTGCAACACGGTATTTAGGGTCGATCCCGCCAAGGTCCCCGAGTCAGGGGTCAATGCGCGGTGTACGATCTGTTCGCAGGTATTGACGGTCACACCTCAGGGCGACGTTATCACTCCCGCTCGGGCCGCGGCGGTGGGCACGCCGGCGGCGACACCACAGGTGGCCGCTGCTACACCCGAGTCCATTTCGCGCCCAGACACCTTCGGGCCAGTGCCCGGCGCACCCGTGCAGGAGCCTCCCGCCCCCCGGGATCAACCATCAATCCCGGACCTGGTGCAACCGGTTCCAGCGGTTCCCAGCGCGACTGGGGAGCGGCCTCCCCCGTTGAGTGCCGATCTACCCAGACCCAGTCTGGACGCCCTCCCTGCCATGCCGGACCGGGCCTTCCTCCTCGAGTGGACGGAGAAGCCGGTCCAGAGCCGCCGGCCGAACCTGCACCAGCACCATCGCCACCACCGGTCACGTCGATGCCTCCAACTCAGGCTCCGGCAGCCCCGGCGATAGGGCCACAAGCACCGGTGTCCGGCACGACCGCCGGCCTGGGAGAGACGGCCGCCTCTCCACAAAAGCCCGGTCTGGTGCGCCCGTTCTCCCGACCAGGGGCAGTCGGAGCCCCACCAGCCGCTCCCACGCCGACGCAGAGGCCCTCAGCGCCCGTTTTTCGGCCGACACCGGGGCAGCCAATTCAGACTCCGCCGATTCCGGCGGAACCCGGGCCTCCCCCCCCTGGGTTGGGGGTAGGAGCACCGGTTCTCCAGCCTCCAG
>JBDHDY010000072.1:0-10231 GCA_039591275.1 Gemmatimonadota bacterium
ACCGAGCTGCGGCAGGCCCACCAAAACCCAGAACCATACGCTGCGCCCGCTGGGGCGTCGCGGTCCCGCCGTCAGTTGGGCGATGGCGAGGAGGACGACCGCGGCAAGAGCCGTGCGCACCGCCGCAAACGTGAAAGGAGGAAGGTCGCGAAGGCCGATCCGGATAACGGTCCAGGACGTGCCCCAGACCATTCCGGTCATCAGCCACACAACGAGAGGCACCGTCCCGACTCGCATCATCTTGAAGAACCTCGCTCGACATTCCCGCCACAGCCACGCTGCCGGGCCGACGCGCTAGCGGGTCGACGGCCCCGGCTGCACATTGGCCGTAACGCTCCACCGAGAATCTCGTGGACGCAACCACTGCGGTCCACGGGAGGAACAATCACAGCGGCAAGGAGGCACCCATGGCGACCTACATTTCACTGCTCAGCTACACCGACAAGGGAATCGCGAACATCAAAGACGGCCCCGCCAGACTGGACGCCGCCAAGGCCGCTTTCAAAGCCGCTGGGGCGGAGCTCAAGGCCTTCTACCTGGTGATGGGCCAGTACGACGCAGTCGTCATCTCCGAGGGGCCTGATGATGACACCACGGCGAAGCTGAGCCTGGCAATCGGAGCCCAAGGCAACGTTCGCACGGAAACCCTGAAGGCATTCACTGAGAGCGAATTCCGCTCGATTGTGGCTTCAATGCCTTGATGACAGGGGCAGGCGAGGCAGAAGGGGCAGAGGGGGCAGGGATTTGACAAGGGTGTAGGGTGTGGGGTGTGGGGTGTAGGGGAGGAGGCGGGGAGGCAGGAGGGACGGACGGCAGAAGGGGAAGCAGGGGCAGAAGGAGCAGGAGGGGCAGATGGGGCAGATGGGGGGGGCAAGCGAGGGGAGGCTCGGGCCTCCCCTCGTTTTGCACCTTAAGGCTTCACCGCGAGATTTTCAGCTTCACTCCGGCTGATTGGCGCTGAACATATCCACCGCCACCTTCCATTCACCGCCCTCGCGCACCCAAACGACCAGGTATTTGGAGGGCGCGGGTCCCTCCGGGGTGTTGATCATCACAGTGCCAAAGTCGTACGCCATGTCGCCCGATGCAGACACATGTGCCTCAGCTGACTCCCACGAGACGTCTAAGGCGAACAAGGCTTCCCACTGTGCCCGCAGTGCTTCACGGCCGACGACCGGCTCAGCATTCGGCGGGAACTGACGCCCGTTGGCAGCGTGGAGGTTCACGATCCATTCAAGGTCCTTCTCCTGAAACTTCGCGGACCACTCGCGTTGGAGCTCCATGATTGCCGCAGCTTCCACAGCCGGGTCTGAGACTGCCGCTTGTTGCGAGCCGCCTTGGCAAGCAGCAAGTGTCACTGCCGCGATCGCGAGCCATGTGCCTCTCGGTTCTGTGTGCATAAAAGTGCCTTTCGCCTTATGAGGGGAAGAAAACATCCACTTCCGGCTGGAGTGCTGGAATCGGTCTTCGGGTTTCCCGCGTCCTCTTGCACCCTCACAGCCGGCAGCTGGTCGCTGGCAGCAGGGGGGGCGGAGGGGTGACGCCAAGAGCCACCGGTCGGAGTCGAACCGACGACCACTCGATTACGAATCGAGAGCTCTACCACTGAGCTACGGTGGCGGCCACGGATTTCGCTGATCTCGCAGATCAACGTGGAGGGAGCATAGACCGCTGGTCACCGACGTAAGCTTTCGCGGCGCAGCTAACCTGTGTAATCAGCGCCTGTCCGTGTGATCTGCGGCCATGCCCTGGCCCGGATTCGAACCGGGACGGCTCTCGCCACTGCCCCCTCAAGACAGCGTGTCTACCAATTCCACCACCAGGGCGCGGGGGCTCCAAGGGACCGCAACATATCGGGGGTCTGGTTGAGGGTCAATAGAACGGTGAGAGGGGAGAAGTAAGAGGTGAGAGGGCCCCGCCACCCACACCCAGTTCCGAGATGTGCTCCCCTGCCCCTCCTGTCTCTGCCTCACTCCTGCCCCTACTCCCCCTTCTGCCTCCGTCCCTTCAATCCTCCCCAAACTCGACCGTCAGCTTCCCGTGCGCTTCGCGGATCGAGGCCTCAACAGACGCCGGATCCCCTCCCCCGGCAAAGATGAACCCCAAGTAGCGGGACCCCTCAGGAGGCGGGACGAGCTCCTGCCCTCGGTGAGCAGTAATCATCACGTCGGTTACCCCGGCGACATTCCTCGCGGCCTCGACCCCAGTTGCCTCCCGGAGAAACCCCCTGGCCGGCGTGGGGATCATCATGACGCCGCTGGCCCGCTGCTCCCGCATGGGAATGCGGTCCAGAATCCCGAGGTTGTCGCGGAGTAGTAACTCTTCGAGTGACCACTCACTCTCTTTGCCGAATCGCAGCACTTGCCCGCACTTCCCACCAATTTGGCGGGCCGCAAGCTCGATCAGCCACGGCCCTCTCTCGTTGTAGCGCAGCTCGGCGTGGACTGGCCCCCTCTCGAGACCGAGCGCCTGAGCCGCATCTTCGGCCACCTGAGCGATCTCGTCCTGAACCGAACTGGGATGTCGCGATGGTGTCACATAGATGGTCTCTTCGAAGAACGGCCCGTCGAGGGGATCCGGCTTGTCAAACAGGGCAAGCACATGAAGCCTCCCTCGCACCAGGAGGCCCTCCAACGCGAATTCGGCCCCGGGCACGAACTCCTCGACCAGGAAGCCCTCGTCCTCTCGTCCCTCGCCCACGTGCCGGAGAGCCCCCATCGAATTGGCTGCCTCGAGAATGGCGGCGAGGCGGTCTCGGGCGCTCAAGAACTCCTCTGGGTCGTTGGCGCGGATCACACCACGACTCGCCGAGAGGGCCACCGGCTTGACGACACAGGGATAAGGGGCCGCGGCAGCAATCGTTCGGGGGTCATCACTGAGCGCGTGCCACCAGAAAGCGGGGATCGGCACATTATGCTGCGAGAGCGTTTCCCGCTGTCTGCGCTTGTCCCGCGCTGCCTGGACCGCCGGCAGCGGATTGTGTGGAAGATCCAGGGCCTCTCCAATCGCCGCCGCGAGCACCGCCGTGTTGTCGTCCACTCCGTACACGCCTGATACGGGGTGCCGCTCCGCAAAGGCCCGTGCCGCGGCCGCCGCGCGGGCGATGTTGGAAAAGTCGAGGGTCAAAAACCCGCTTGGATTGTGGTCGGAGAGGCTGCTGGGCTGCTCGGACGCCACGGTGAGGTCGACGCCAACACGTCTGGCGGCCTCAACGAAGGCCGCGGCTTGGTAGGTGGCCGTGGGTAGGAGTAGTAGGAGGCGGGAGCGAGGAGCATCCCGCATAGGCTACTGTTTTTCCGAGGCGAAATAGGGGTTGCTGCCCGCTGAATGGTCTGTGACGTCCTCAATGCCACGGAGCCCGGGGATTACCCGCCGCAGGCTCGCCTCGATGCCCTGCCTCAACGTCACGTTGGCCATCCCGCAGCCCTGGCATCCACCCATCATTCTCACGATCACCGTGGCGTCCTGGACATCGATGAGTTCGACCAGCCCGCCATGTTGCGCCACGGCAGGATTGATTTGGGCTTCGAAGATCTCGGCCACCTGCTCGTACATGGCCTGGTCATCCAACGCCTCCACCGGCTCGCCAGCCAGCTCGGGCGACGAATCCGCCTCCTCGACGGCGGCGCTGATGGCATAGCGGACACGCTCGTCGAGATCGCACCATTCGACATCCGTGTCCTTGACCACCGTCACCACATTGCCGGAGAGGATGACCTCGCTGATGCCGGGAACCGACAGCACCGACTCGGCCAGGGGAGTACCCGCCGCTTCGTCGATGGACGAAAAGCGGTGGACGCCGGGCGCACGGTCCACCGGCCTGCTCAGGATGAACTTGCACCGCTGCCCGTCAATGGGCTCAGACGTAATAGCAACCGGCGATGTCATGCATGGTATCTAAAAGGCAGGGCGGAGGAGATCAACGGCGGACGCCGCCCCCGCCCCCGCCGCCCCGGGGCAGGGAGCGGGGAACAGGGGTCCGCCCCACCCTGCCTCACCCCGGGGCGGTAGGGCAAGGGGCGGTGACCGCTCCCCGCTCCCTGCTCCCCGCTCCGGGGGGGCGAGGGGTGGGAGGGTCTAGTCGTCCCCGATCAAATCCTCGGCCACGGTGATGGGATCCAGATTCGCGTTCCTGAGCAACTCGTTCAGGCGAGAGAGATCCTGTTGGATGATGGTGTTCATCCGAATGAGCTCTGTTTGGAGCAACCCCGAGAGGTGCTCGAACACCTGTGCCGATTGGTCTGTCGGTTCGGTCTCCCCACCCTCCACCTCGAACATCAGGGCTGCCAACTTGTTGTTGAGCTTGATGGGGAAGTTCAATGGGTCCTGCCTGCTCTCGTTGCGGACCTGATAGATCTCCTGCTCCACGTCGCTCAGCTTGTCTTTGACGGTAGTACCCTGTTGGTGGATGGCCCGGTCTTCCGTCTTGTCCAGGCGATCATCCACCTCGCCCTTGATGTCACGGATTTGAACCACGGCACTGTTTGCTTCACTGACGCGGTCCCGGATGGACAACGCTAGCTCGAAACGCTCTCTCAGTTGAGCGATGGTGACGGGCTCGAGCCTCGAATCCAGCTTGATATCGAAATTCTGCGTTTGGGTAACACCACTCGCACTCAGGCGAACCTGGTATTGGCCGGGTAGAGCCAACGGGCCCACGTTTCCGGCCGCCCAGAAAATGCGGCCATCGAAGTCGGTGTACCCGGGGTACCGCATGGTCCAGCGGAACATGTGGGACCCGGCTGTGGCGGAAGGCTTTTGGGCGCCACCGCCGAAGAATAATGCAAACGGGCTCTGGTCGCCTTGCTCGTCTTCATCTGCGGGCGTTCCCACGAACGTCTCGATGGTGCTCCCCGAGCCATCGAGGAACTCAACGGTAACGGAGTCGGCGTCTTCCTCGAGGTAGTAGTACAGCTCAACCGCCCGATCCACACCGCGCACCGGGTCTGTGGGGTCGAACAGGTGGACGTTCGCTTGGGCGACTTGCTCGTTCATCTGCCTGAGCGGAGCAATGTTGCGCATTACCCAGAACGACCGACCGTGCGTGCCGATGACAAGATCGTTCTCCTCCACCACGAGGTCGGACACCTGGACCGTCGGGAGATTCAGGGAGAGAGTCTGCCAGTCGGCACCGTCGTTCCACGAAACATAGACCGTCTGTTCCGAAGCTGCATACAACATTCCCGGACGTTTGGGATCCTCCCTCACCGCCCGCACGAAGTCGTCAGCGGGAATGCCGTTGATGATCTTGGTCCAGCTCTGCCCGTAGTCCTCGGTCTTCCAGATGTAGGGGCTGCGGTCGTTGTCGACCAGGTAGCGGATACCGGACACGTAGGCCTTACCTGGTGTGTTGGGTGACGCCTCGATGGTGTTGATTCGCACAAAGTCCGGTGCGTCGTTCGGGGTAACGTTGTCCCAACTCTGGCCACCGTTCCGGGTTACATGAACGTACCCGTCGTCGGAGCCCGCCCAGATCACGTTCGCGTCATGATAGGATGGCGCAATGGCAAACACCGTGGCGTACGTCTCGACACCCGTCTGGTCCTTGGTGAGCGGACCACCGGACGCACCCATGGTGCTCGGATCCGCACGGGTCAGATCCGGACTGATCTGCTCCCACGACTGACCCTCGTTCGTCGTCTTCCAGACCTTTTGCGTCCCGGTGTAGAGGAGGTTGGGATCGTGATGTGAGAACACGATGGGAAATGTCCATTGCACTCGTTCGATGAGGTCTTGGGACGACTGCCCCATCGGGTTCTCGGGCCATACGTTAATGCTGCGCATCTGGCCGTTGGCGTGATTGTAGCGACTCAACTGTCCGCCGTAACAGCCGGCATAGAATATGTTCGGATTGACGGCACTGTTTGCTACGTAGCCACTCTCACACCCACCCACGGCAAAGAAGTACGGACCGCGGCCGCCTCCCCGGGCCTGGAGATGGCCCCAACCTTGGCTGGGGGTGCACGCCGTACTGTTGTCCTGCTGCCCACCGCAGATCATGTACGGATCGTGGTTTGTGGTCATGACACGGTAGAACTGTGCCGTGGGATAGTCCTGCTCGGTCCACGTCTCGCCACCGTTGACGGAAACGTTGGCGCCGCCGTCGTTGGCGTTGATCATGCGGTTTGGATTGTTGGGCGCGATCCACAGATCGTGGTTGTCTCCGTGGGGCACGTCGATAGAACGGAAGGATTTGCCGCCGTCCCTGGACCGGTAGAACCCCGTATTCACGGCGTAGACGACCTCCGGATCCTTCGGGTCAGCATAGATGCGGGTGTAGTAGAAGGCGCGCTGACGGAGATTCCGCCCTTCGTAAACACGCCGCCACGTTGCCCCTGCGTCTTCGGATCGGAACACGCCACCCTCTTCGGCCTCCACTAGGGCGTACACCCGGTGGGGCGCTGCAGGTGACAGCGCAACACCGATCTTGCCGATCATTCCGGCCGGAAGGCCGGGGTTCCGCGTAATCTCAGTCCAGGTCTCGCCGAAGTCGACGCTCTTGAAGAGGCCGCTGCCGGGCCCACCCGACGACATCCCCCACGACTTACGCCACGCTTCCCACAGCGACGCGTACATCACTGCAGGGTTGCCCGGGTCGACCGTCAAGTCGACCGCTCCCGAGCGTTCGTCGCGATAGAGCACCTTGCTCCAGGTGACGCCGCCGTTGGACGTTTTGAAGACTCCCCGCTCCATATTTGGCGCGGAATGCACGCCGAACGCCGCTACCCACACGGTGTTGCAGTCCTGGGGATGGATCCGGATCCGCGCGATGTTTTGGGTCTCCTCGAGGCCCATGTGCGTCCATCTCTTACCACCGTCGGTCGATTTGTAGACGCCGTCGCCCTGCTGGATGTTACCCCGTAATTGCGTCTCACCAGTTCCGATGTAAAGGATGTCCGGGTTGGCCTCGCAGACCTGCACGGCTCCAACGGAGGCACTGCCGATCTGCCCATCGGTGACGGGATCCCACGTGGTGCCGCCGTCCGTGGTCTTCCACAGACCGCCGCCGGTGGCACCGAAGTAGTACTCGTACGGGCGCGATGCGCTGCCGGCGGCCGCCGTCGACCGGCCACCTCGGTTGGGACCGACGCTGGTCCACTCCAGGGCATCGTAGAGCTCGGATGGATAGGTCTGTGCTTCGGCGCGTGTCGCCTGGAGGACGTACACCGGCGATACCATCAACAACGCAAGAAAGCACTTGCACACACGAGGGAAGCAATACATACAGATCTCCTTCTAGAATCGACGTGGTAGTAGCCGAAAAGGGCCACGTCGTAAGCTGGCCGGTTAGTATAGCGCGCCGGCACTGCCCCAGCCAGCAGGGCGGCGGCCGGAGCTCCGACGGCCTCGCTGTTCCCCCACACGGCCGGCCGGTCCGTCCTTGCGGGGTCAGCGCACCTCCCATTCGTGGCGACGGGTGCTAGGCGGAGGGGCCGCTAGCCCCACCTCTGACGTCGGGGTATCGTTTGCCGAGTGTCAAACCTCGATCAGGAGTAGCACAGTGAAATCGGCCTCAATCTCAATGCTTTTGCTCGGCGTCGGCACCGCCAGCGCTGTTGCGCAAGTGGATCCATCGGCTTTCGCCACCATGAAAGCTCGCAGCATCGGTCCGGCGGGAATGAGCGGGCGCGTTGCGGCAGTGGATGCCGTGGCAAGCAACCCGAACGTGATCTACGTCGGAGCCGCAACGGGAGGTGTCTGGAAGTCGGCCGACGGCGGGCTCACCTGGCAACCGGTGTTTGACGACCAACCAGCCTCTTCTGTCGGGGCGGTGGCGGTCTTTCAGGCAAACCCGGACGTCGTGTGGGTCGGAACGGGGGAAGGTAATCCGCGCAACAGTGCAGGCGTCGGAAACGGCGTCTACAAGAGCCTGGACGCGGGCCGCACGTGGCAGCACCTGGGTCTGGAGCGCTCGGAACGAATTCACCGTATCGTCCTGCATCCGACGAATCCCGACGTCGCGTACCTGGCCGTGCTTGGGCCCACGTGGAGAGACGGGGACGAGCGCGGCGTTTTCAAGACCACCGACGCTGGCCGGACCTGGGTAAACGTCCTGCATGTGAACGAGCGGACTGGCGCCGCCGACCTGATCATGGATCCATCGAATCCCAACAAGCTCTTCGCCGCGATGTGGGAGCATCGGCGCTGGCCCTGGTTTTTCGAGTCGGGCGGCCCAGGCAGCGGTCTCCACGTGACCTATGACGGCGGGGAAACCTGGCGACGGCTGACACACGAGGACGGGCTCCCACAGGGCGAGCTCGGTCGGATCGGCCTGGGCATCTCCTACAACGCACCTGGCGTGGTATATGCGCTCGTGGAAGCAACGCAAAGTGCGCTGCTCCGTTCAGACGATGGTGGAACGAGTTGGGAAACGATCAGTGACGAGCGCGGCATTGTCCCACGACCATTTTACTACGCGGACCTTCGCGTCGATCCCACCAACGAGAATCGCATTTACAGTCTCCACGGTCGCATCACAGTCAGCGAAGACCAGGGCAGAAACTTCGAAACGGTGGTGCCCAGCTCCAAGATTCACGGCGACGTGCACGAGCTGTGGATCCATCCCGAGAACGGGCGTTTCCTCATCATGGGTAATGACGGCGGCATTGGGATATCCTATGACCGGGGAAAGACGTGGCGGTTCGTCGAGAATCTTCCGCTGGCGCAGTTCTACCACATCAACGTCGATATGGATATCCCGTACAACGTGTACGGTGGTCTGCAGGATAACGGCTCGTGGTTTGGCCCGAGCAGCCTGTGGCACGCGGGTGGGATCCGCAATTACTACTGGACGCGCGTCGGGGGTGGAGACGGATTCGCGACCTTCACCGACTTTGGCGACGACCGCTACGGTTACAGCATGTCACAACAGGCATTCCTACAACGGTTCGACAAAGTCACTGGTCAGCGCAAGGATATTCGCCCCGTTCATCCCGGCGGCACTGCGCTCCGCTTCAACTGGAACGCCGCGTTCAACATTGATCCGTTCGACTCGACGGTCATATATCTGGGCAGTCAATTCGTCCACCGCACGCGTGACCGCGGTGACTCATGGGAGATCCTCTCCGATGATCTCACCACCAACGATCCGCAAAAGCAACGATCATACGAGAGCGGTGGACTCAGCCGTGATGCATCAGGCGCGGAAAACCACACAACCATCATCACCGTTGCGCCGAGCCCGGTCGAGCGCGGCGTCATCTGGGTTGGGACCGATGACGGCAATGTGCAGATCAGCCGAGACGACGGCGCATCCTGGACTAATGTACGAGGTCGCTTCGGGAACAACGTGCCGGAGCACACGTGGGTACCTCACATCGAGCCATCGAAATTCGACGGTGCCACGGCGTTTGTGGTCTTCGACGACCACCGTCGAGGAAACTGGACCACGTATGCCTTCAAAACGACGGACTACGGGCAAAGTTGGCAGAGCATCGCCACTGACGATATCGACGGATTCGTTCACGTCATCGAACAGGACCCGGTCGAACCTGCCGTGTTGTATCTGGGGACGGAATTCGGCATGTACGTGAGTCTGAACGGAGGCGAGAGCTGGTTCAAGTGGACGCATGGCCTGCCCACGGCACCCTACCGTGCGTTGCTCGTGCATCCTCGGGATCATGACCTGGTCATGGGTACGCACGGCCGTGGTGTCTACATTCTCGATGATGTGCGGCCACTGCGGGAAATTGCACGCAACCCTGCAGTGATGGATGCACCGCTGCACCTGTTTACCGTACCGCCGACATATCAGCACCACGTGGCAGAGGCGGTGGGATACCGGTCCACCGGCGACGCCATGTTCTTCGGAGAAAACCGACCGTACGGCGCTCTCATCACATATGCCGTGGCACGCGAGGAGGGTGGAGGTATTGAGGATCAAGAAATTGAGATCGAGATCTTGGATGGTGCGGGCGAGGTCATTCGGACCATGAGCGGTCCCCGCGAGAACGGACTCAACCGCGTTGCATGGAATCTCCGCCGCAACGGTTTCCGCCGACCCACCGTCGCCGACGATGACGATGACGCGGACGTATCCGGACCCGAGGTGGTGCCAGGAACGTACACAGTCCACATCAACAGCGGAGATGTCAACGTAACGGCACCGGTCGAGGTCCTGCCCGACCCCCGCACACAAATCGCCGAGGCCGAGCGGCGGCAGAAGCTCGCAGCGATTCTGCAGGCCGGCCAGCGGTTGGAGGTCGCTGCCGAGGTCGTACACCGCATTGGG
>JBDHDY010000073.1:0-10186 GCA_039591275.1 Gemmatimonadota bacterium
TCGAACAGGTTGCCGAGGCCCTTGAAGATCGCCGTCATGTACAGGAAGCTGGCAAAGAGTACGATGGCCGCCGCCATGACGCGCGCCGGGGTGCTCCCGAAGCGGAAGCCGATGAAGTCTGGGATGGTGACGGAATCGAGCGATGCGGTGAGGTCGCGGAGGCGCGGAGCGATGCACGTCCAGGCGATGAGGGCGAACAGCATGGCTGCCGGCCCGATGAGAAGCCAAGGCAGTCCATACGAGTAAGCCTGTCCCGAGAAGCCAACGAAGCTGTTCGTGCTCGAGTACGTGGCAAAGAACGACAGCCCGACGGTAATCCCTCCGATAGAGCGACCTCCGACGATGTAGTCCGCCATGCCACGCGTCCGCCGCTTCCCGGCCCACGCATGGTGTATCAGAAGGGTCGCATACAGTGCGAGGAAGAAGACTACGAGCCAGTGGTCGAGAATCCAGGACATGAAAGAGAGAGTCTAGGGTGTAGGGTAGAACGTTGACAGGCGATTGCACTGTTGGAATCTTCTACTGGGTCTGGTGCACTTCCGCCATACGCCGCGTTCGAGCGTCAATAGGTAGCCAGCACTTTGTACGTTTAGGGACGGTCCACGGAATCGATCTTGGGCCGCAGGATCTTCTCGGTTGAGCGTGGCATTTGAGATAACCTGGGGAACGGTGGTCCGCAAGAGCAGCGAGTCCGCTTGGAGTCTTCATGTGACCGAGAGAAACGCGCCGCGGCGTCTAGGCCAGCTCGAGGCAGATCTCTCTGCTGAGTTGGTTCTTAGAACACCCGGCCAAAGCAGGGAATACGAGAAATGAATGGTCCGCTTCATGGCCTGCGCGTGCTCGATCTCACGCGCGTTCTGGCGGGGCCGCTCTGCACGCAGCTGCTGGGCGATCTTGGCGCTGATGTCATCAAGGTCGAGCGTCCGGACATCGGCGATGAGGCCCGCCATTTCGCACCTCCCTATTTGCGTGACGAGCATGGCGAAGAGAGCACCGAGAGTGCCTATTTCGCCGGAACGAATCGGAACAAGCGTTCGCTCACGATCAACCTTGATCATGGAGAAGGTCAGCATCTCGTGCGACGGCTCCTTGCCGCCTGCGATGTTCTCGTTGAGAACTTCAAGACCGGCACACTGGCCAAGCGCGGGTTGGGGTATGACCAGTTGAAGACCGACTTCCCACGGTTAATCTATTGCTCGATAACGGGTTTTGGGCAGACGGGACCGTACGCTGAGAGGCCGGGTTATGACTCACTGATTCAGGCGATGGGCGGCATCATGAGTCTCACCGGTGAACCGAATGGAGAACCCATGAAGGTCGGTGTGCCGATCGCCGATATCATGGCCGGGATGTATGCCGCCGTTGCTGTGCTTGCGGCTGTGCGCCACCGTCAAGCCAACGGGCAAGGCCAGTTCATCGACGTTGGCATGCTCGATACACAAGTCGCGTGGTTGTCGAATCAAGGCATGAACTACTTGGCGACCGGGAAGAATCCCGAGCGGTTGGGAAATCAGCATCCGAACATCCTACCGTATCAGGTCGTTCCCACGGCTGACGGCCATATCATGGTGACCATCGGCAACGACGCTGCCTTCAAGAGGTTTTGCGAGACCAGTGGTTGCGAACACCTTTTGCAGGATCAGCGGTTCAACACCAACGCCGCCCGCGTTCGCCATCGTTCTTTGGTGACAGAGACTCTCAATGGGATTTTTCAGACGAAGCCGGCGGGATATTGGCTGGAGCAGCTCGAGCGGGTGAAAATCGGGTGTGGCCCGATCAACACGCTCGAACAGGTGTTTGCGGACCCACACGTCAGTGCCCGGGAGATGGTGTTGGAGATGAACCACCCGGCAACGGGAGACGCACCAGTCAAGCTGATCGCCAGCCCGATCAACCTCTCCGAGACCCCGGTTACCTACCGCCGATCGCCACCCATGTTGGGTGAGCATACCGAGGATGTGCTCCGGGAAGAGCTGGCGATGAGTGAGGAAGAAATAGCGGGACTCAAAGAGCAGGGCGTGGTGTGAGGGCCCTTCCGCGCGCGGCTTGGCAGCCTGGCATTGCGAGCGTCGGCTGCGACGGTTACCGCCCTATGGGCATCTAAGGACCGAGAACACAAGACCTCATTCATCAAGGATTAGGCAATGCATCGACCGCGATGTATCAGCTCCTCCGCTGCTATCCTCATGTGCCTCACCGCCCTCCTGGCGGGTGGGGCCAACCCCCTCGCGAGTCAGCCCACCGAACGGCGGCTTGCCACACCAGACGCCTCCTTCCCCGAGGCCTTTAGTATGGTGTCCGGCTTGCGGGAACTCCCCGATGGCCGGGTTATGATAGCCGATGGACTCGGCCAGGCGCTCGTGGTGGCAGATCTCGCAGCCGGTAGGGCAGACACCTTGGGCCGTGTAGGTCAAGGGCCCGCAGAGTACCGTCAGCCGGATGGCCTCTTTCCGCTCCCCGGAGACTCGACCCTGCTGGTCGATCTGGGGAACGGCCGACTCACTGTGCTCGGACCGGACGGATCCTTCGGCGAGACGACCCCTATTGCCCAGGGAGAACCTGGCCCTCACGGCGGGATGGTGTTCGTGCTCCCTCGAGGCGTCGACGTCCAGGGACGGGTGTACTTCCTGTCGAGCTTTGGGGGAATGCGGCCAGGGGGACAGCCGCCTGACTCCGCCCCAATTCTACGGTGGGATCGAGCCACGGGATCCGTGGACACCCTCGCGCAGGTCAAGCTGCCGGGCCGCAACGTGACGCGAGGGGGTAGCGGGGGCGAGCACATGGTCCGGACGCTTCCGATCCCGATGAGCCCGCAGGACGACTGGGCGGTTGCCCGAGATGGTCGAGTCGCCCTCGTCCGGTCTGCCGACTACCACGTGGAGTGGGTCAATCCAGACGGCAGGCCTGTTGTGGGAAGCGCAAATCGCTACCGCCCGGTGTCTATCGGGCGGGTGGAGAAAGAGCAATGGGTGGAGCAACTAGCTGCGAGCGGGCTCAGTATCAGCGTGAGCATGGAGAACGGGCGGCGTAGCATGTCGTTCGGTCGAGGTCGCGGCGGTCCGCAGTCCGGTGTCGACGAGTACCAGTGGCCCGACGTCATGCCGGCATTTCGCGCGGGGAGGGCGCGCGTGACGCCCGAAGGCAGTCTGTGGGTCGAGCGATACACAAAGGCGGGAGCGGAGCCGGTGTTCGATGTGTTCGATGGGAATGCCAAACTAGTCAAGCGGGTGATCCTTCCGGCCGGCGCCCGAGTGGTTGGTTTTGGACGCGATGCAGTGTACGTGATCCGCCCCGACGAGTTCGACTTGCAGTGGTTGGAGCGCTACCGTCGAGCCGTATCCTAACCGACTTTCCGTGATGCACGGCAGCAGTAGAGCGTCACTGAGGGCCGGCGCGCGGTGAGACGGACCCTCGTGCAGGGAGGAGGGAGTGGGGAGGAGGACGCTCCCAGGCAACGCTGAGATCGGATCAGCGGACCTTGCTCTCTCCTCCCACCTGCCTCCTCCCTCTTCCCTCCTCCCTCCTCCCTCCTCCCTTCCCATCGTATTATTGACTGTGGTGACGGCAGCATTTCCTGTTTGCGCTGTCGTCGCGGCCCTGATGGGCGCCGCCGGGCCACCGCCGAGTATCTTGCACCACCATTGTTCCGACGAGCCGTTCGGCGACATTTGGGGAGCGGGTCTCGTACAGATAGAGGTTGGGATGGCAGAGCGGATATATGACGTCGTGGTAATCGGCGCGGGCAATGCCGGCCTCTGCGCCGCCCTTTCGGCGCGGGAGCAGGGCGCTCGAGTGCTGGTTCTCGAACGCGCTCCCCCACATGCCCGGGGTGGCAACTCCTACTTCACCGGGGGGCTGGTACGATTCCCCTATAATGGAATGGAGGATGTCCGGGCCCTTGTGTCAGAGCTGACCGAACACGAAGCCGCGAGCATCGAGGTGGGGAGTTACAGCCAAGAGCAATTCTATGCCGACATCGCTCGCGTCACGAGATATCAGGCAGATCCGGAACTCGTGGCCGTGTTGGTCTCGGAAGCGAATCCAACGATGCGGTGGATGCAATCAAACGGAATTCGTTTTGGGCTGGCGCTCCGCCGACAGGCTTTTGAGGTTGATGGCATATTCCGCTTCTGGGGCAATGCTCCGTTTGAGTTCGTCGGTGGTGGAGTAGGGCTCGTGGACATGCTCTTCACCTCCATCGAGCAGAATGGCGTGGACATTTGGTACAACGCTCCGGGAAGAGCTCTGCTGACGGGTGAAGGCGGGGCAGTGAAGGGTGTGAGAATCCGCAGAGATGGTGAAGTACTGACCGTCGAGGCTGGGGCGGTTGTCCTCGCATCGGGAGGATTTGAGGCCAACCCGGAAATGCGCGCGCGATATCTCGGGCCAAACTGGGACGTGGTGAAGGTGCGGGGTACAGAGTATAACACCGGTGAGGGTATCACGATGGCGCTCCATTGCGGAGCTCAACCCTGGGGCCACTGGAGTGGGTGCCATGCGGTAGCATGGGACGCCAATGCGCCGCCAACTGGTGATCGCAAGATCGGCGATGCGTTCCAGAAACACTCGTATCCCTTGGGAATCGTCGTCAACAAGCTCGGAAAACGGTTCCTCGATGAGGGGGCCGACTTCCGCAACTACACATATGCGAAGTATGGCAAGGAGATCCTAGCACAGCCAGAGATGCTGGCGTTTCAGATCTTCGACGCGAAAGTGATGCATCTCCTCCGGGATGAGTACCAAATCCGAGACGTCACAAAGGCCGAAGCGGATACGGTGGAAGAACTCGCCGAGCAGTTGGAAATTCATCGAGAAGGGCTTGCCGCAACGATTGCCGCGTTCAACACGGCTGTCATGGACAAGCCGTTCGATCCGGCGATCCTCGACGGGAAGGGAACGGTCGGGATTGATCCCCCCAAATCGAATTGGGCTCTCCCGCTGGACAGTCCTCCGTACGTCGGATTCGCGGTGACCTGTGGTATCACGTTCACCTTCGGAGGACTGCGCGTCGATGCGCAGGCGCGGGTGTTGGATACCGACAACGTTCCCATTCCCGGCCTCACAGCAGCCGGGGAACTTGTTGGGGGCCTCTTCTATCACAACTACCCCGGCGGCACCGGCCTCACGTCGGGCGCCGTGTTCGGTCGCTTAGCCGGGCAAACCGCGGCGACGCAGGCCCGCCCCTCGTAGGCGACAAGCGCGATCATGCACATTGTCGTCTGCCTGAAACAGATCCTCGATCCCGAAATACCGGCTGACGCCTTCGAACTCGACGAACGACGATTGAAACCGGTGGTGGTCGGAGTCCCGGCCGCCATGGTGATGGACTCGTACGCAGAGAATGCTCTGGAAACGGCCGTTCAACTCCGTGACAAGACTGCCGGGAGTCGAGTGACCGCCGTGTGTGTGTGTGGGGCGGATGCCGATGATGTTCTTCGTCGAGCGTATGCTTTCACGGTTGACGCGGCGGTCCGCGTATGGGACCCCGAGTGGAGTGACCTGGATGGGCTTGCAGTTGCGCACATCCTGGCCCGCGCAGTTGGCCTCCTTGACCCTGTTGACCTGGTGTTGTGTGGCCGCGAGGCGGGGGACATCGAAGAGGGCATCGTCGGACCAGCGCTCGCCGAAGAACTGGGGTGGCCATCGGTCACGCTCGCCCGGCAAATCGAACACTCTGAGCAGTGTGGACGCGTGGAACGGGAAGTGGATGGCCTGATCGCAACCCTCGAGGTGCAGTTGCCGGCCGTGGTATCCATCACTAGCTCCGAGGCAAACGTACCACGGATGCTCAAGGTGAAGGATACGATGCTTTCGAGGATGAAGCCGATCCAGGTGCACAGTGCTGACGACGTCAAAGTAGATCCTGCGCGTGTTGTGCCCACACTTTGCCTGGAATATCTCAGTCTTCCAGAAACACGGGAGGTCTGTGAGATGCCGGAGGGAGAAGATCCGGTGGCGAAGGCTGTAGCTCTGGCGCGCAGGCTGCGTGAGACCAAAGTTCTGTGATCAGACGCGGGGAGGCAGTGTAGCGGCAATGTCTGGTGTTATGGTGGTTGGTGTACAGCGGGATGGGCGGTTGACTGACGCCGCAAGATCCGCATTGGGATTTGGCCGAAGAGTCGCCGCGGCTCTTCAAGACAACATGGAATGCGCGCTCGTTGGGGAGGGCTCGCAGGAGGCCCCGGGGATGGCAATCGCGTGCGGGGCGGCGCGCGTGTACACTGCGAAGGTTGCTAGTTCCCACCATGATGTCAGCAGCGCCCTAGCACACGTCGAGGCTGCTACGAAGGTGTCCGAGCCTTCGGTGATCTGTTGCCAGTTCGATGCCTTTGGCAAAGAGATTGTGGGGAGGCTCGCACGCCGCCTGGAAGCTGCTGCTGTGTCCGAGGTACAGGGGTTCGTTGCCGAGGATGGCTCTATCAAGTGGCAACGACCCGTCTACGGTGGGAAGGCGATCGGCACCTATGGAGTGAACCGCCCAGTGGTGGTGGTTGGTATTCGACCCAAAACGGAAGACCCAGCGGAGCCGGATCCCTCACGAAGTGGTGAAGTCATTGAGGTCACTCCGCCGCCGGTGGAACGGGCGCCGTTTGCTGTACTGATCGGTGAGCCCGCCTCGGAAGGTGTCCGCTTGGAGGACGCGAGAACAATCGTCGCGGGCGGGCGCGGGCTCGGGGGTCCACAAGCGTTCAAGGACCTCGAGCAACTCGCGGAGGTGCTTGGCGGCGCGGTCGGGGCTTCGCGAGCGGCTTGTGACGCTGGCTGGGCACCTTCCACGTTTCAGGTCGGACAGACCGGTTCGATCGTGGCCCCGGATCTCTATGTGGCCATCGGGATCTCCGGGGCGAGCCAGCACCTTGCCGGCATCGCCGGTGCCAAAACGGTCGTAGCGATCAACAAAGACCCGGAAGCGCCTATCTTCAGACGCGCGGATCTGGGCATCGTCGCTGACTATCGCGAAGTGCTTCCAGCCTTGACGGAAGAGTTTCGCAGGTTGGTGGGGAGCGGAGAGCAGGGAGCAGGGAGCGGGGAATAGGGAGGAGAGAGGCGGGAAGTGGGAGAAGATCCATGGCCCCGGGACATGGGCTGGCTGCTGGCCGCTGGAAGCTGGCAGCTGTTAGCCGATCGGCGCAAGACACCGGGAGGGGATAAGCGTGACGGCATTGGGCCTTGAGCAAGACGCGGCGAACCTCACGCGCGAGGTGCAGTGGAATGTCTCCCCCGCGATGGTGTGGACCATGTACTCCACCATGGCTGTGGCGCTTGCGATCTTTGCGTACGGCATCTGGCGACGAGTGGGGATGTGGCGGATCGGAGGGCCCGAATCTCGCTGGGATCGGCCGGGAGCGCGGCTCATGCGTGTACTCATTAGGGCCGTAGCCCACGCGGAACTTGTGAAGGAACGCATTCCGGGCGTCATGCACGCTCTTCTCTTCTTTGGGTTCGCCGTGCTATTTGCGGCAACGACGGTTGTCTTCCTTCACGACAGTCTCAGTATTCCCATCATGCGCGGGCGGTTCTATCTCTATTTTCAGAGCCTGACCGTTAACCTCTTTGGCATCTTTGCGATAGTGGGTATCGCGGTGGCAGCCTACCGACGGTACATCGCCCGCGCACCCGCACTCGACGGCGGTCGCTGGGCAGACGCCGCTGTTCTCCTCGCAATACTGTTTTTGCTGCTGAGTGGTTTCGCAGTATCGGGGCTGCGCATCGTGGCAACTGAGGATCCCTTGGCGTGGTGGCGACCGGGAAGTGCGGTGGTGGGTTGGACGATAGCGGCGACGGTTCCGGAGGAAGCGCTCCGTGGGGTACACGCGGTCGGATGGATGATCCATATGGCGCTGTGGCACTCGCTGCTGGCCGCGATTCCGTTTACCAAGATGTTCCACCTCCTCTCGAGCCCTATCAACGTGTTTCTTGGCAACCTCGGCGCGAAGGGGACCATAACCCCGATAGCGTTCGACGACGCGACGACTCTCGGGACTCTTGGTATCCAAACGCCACTCGACATGACTTGGAAACAGCTTCTCGATCTGGATGCCTGTACAGAGTGCGGGCGCTGCCAAGTCGTCTGTCCGGCCTGGCTCGAGGAGAAACCGCTATCGCCGAAACGCGTCATCATTGATATCCGCAATCACGTCCGAAATCACGCGCAGGCGTTGCGGAGTGCTTGGCGGGCGCAGCACAGGGGTACAAATCAGGAAAGTACGGAGATGATGACTCAGCTACCTGCGTTACCGGGTGGCGTGATAGCTGAAGAGACACTGTGGGCATGCACCACCTGTCGTGCCTGCGAGGAAGCGTGTCCCGTATCCATCGAGCACGTTCGCCTGATCGTCCAGCTCAGACAGAACCTTGCAATGGAGCATGCGACAGTGCCGGAAGGCGTGGCGGATATCGTGAAGAATCTGGAAGTGCGTCAGAACCCATTTCCAGGAGTGGCGGTCGATCGCTTAGCGTGGTCCAGGAAGATCCTCGTCGAAGATCACCACGAAAGCGACGGGGCTGGAGGTAAGGCATGAATGCCCCTGTAACGCTCCTGAGCGACGTGCCCGCTCCCGCTGAGATCGAGGTGCTCTATTGGGTGGGGTGTGCGGCGGCCAGTGACGAACGGCTGCACCGCGTGGCTCAGGCCATGGTGCGGATCATGCAGCGAGCCAGCGTTCGCTTTGCTGTGCTTGGGTCGGAAGAGCAGTGCACCGGCGACCCTGCGCGGAGGACAGGGAACGAGATGCATTACGACCAATTGGCGCGGGCCAACGTCGCTACGCTGAACAAATACCGTGTGCGGCAAATCGTCACGCATTGCCCCCACTGTTACCACACCCTCAAGAACGAATATCCGGCCTTTGGGGGGCGGTACGATGTCTTTCATCATAGTGAATTCCTGCTGAAGATTTTGGAGGAGAATCGTCTTGCACTAACCGAGGCTCAAAGGAAGACACTCACATTCCACGATCCCTGCTATTTGGGTCGGTACAACGGCATTTTCGATGCTCCTCGTGAGGCTTTACGGCGGCTGGGCATGAAGCCGGTGGAGATGAAACGATCTCGCTCGCGCAGCCTCTGCTGTGGTGCAGGAGGGGGACATGCTTTCTTTGAGGACGGGACGGGTGGTGAGATCAACGTCCGTCGCATCAAACAAGCTGCTGAGACGGGTTCGTCGACCGTGTGCACCGCGTGCCCGTTTTGCCTTTCAATGCTCGAGGACGCCGTGCGGAGCGTTGCCCCCAAGGAGGGTATCGAGGTTCGCGATCTTGCAGAGCTCATTGACGAATTGTTGGTTGAGGCAGAGGCCGGAAGTCATATCTGACAGCTGACAGCGTTACGCCGGAGCGTTATCCATGTTCAGATCTTTCATTGTTCTCCTGTGCTTACCCATCTTGGTGCCGAGCGTTGCTGCCCAGGATACCGTTCGCTTCGTGCCCACTAGTGGGCAGCCCACCTTCGCCGTGCGAGAGCCCGTGCTGAGGGTGAAGCCAGGAACCGTGTTGATCTCCAACACGATGTTCGGGCCATACTACACGGAGGAGGGCGGGGCCTTTCCGGGCGAGGTCGGGCCGATCTGGATCGAGGGAGCCACCACTAACGACATGTTGGTTGTCGAGGTCATCAAGGTGACGCCCAACCACGACCTGGCGGGGTCGCAGGTATATCCCAACTTTGGGGGCCTGGCAACAGATGCTCGGGTGCGCCTACTGAACGATCCAATCCCGGCCCGCCGGTACAACTGGCGTCTGGATCGGGAGCGCATGACGGGCAGAACGGAACTTCCGGACAGCCGTATCGGCCAGATCGAGATAGACCTTCGGCCGATGCTCGGCCGCGTCGCTGTGGCCCCCCGGGGAGAAGAAGCATTCTCAGGCCTTTGGCCCGGGGATTTCGGCGGTAATCTCGACGCGCCGGAAGTTCGGGAGGGGACGACCGTCTACCTGCCGATCTTTCACGACGGGGCATACTTCTATTTCGGTGACGGACATGCACGGCAAGGACATGGCGAGGTTGCGGGAACCGGACTCGAGACCTCGATGGACGTTACCCTCAGACTGGATGTGATCAAGGGAAAGACCATTGACTGGCCGCGCTTGGAGGACGACGAGTACATCATGGTGGCAGGAAGCGCACGGCCGCTCATTGACGCGTTTCGTCTCGCGCACGTCGAGTTGATCGAATGGCTCGAAGACGA
>JBDHDY010000074.1:0-10057 GCA_039591275.1 Gemmatimonadota bacterium
GTGGCTTGGGCTGCTCCGGTTCAATTGACAACCGCCCGACCTCGCCGGCATCTTCCCCGTCTCTATCAGCCAGGAGGTGGTACGCGTGCGCGTATATACAGGTGACAAAATCCGTAATGTGGCCGTGGTGGGCCACGGTGGCAGCGGAAAAACTTCGTTGATCGATGCCCTCGCATTCGTATCCGGTAGCAGCAAACGCCACGGCTCTGTCCCCGATGGGACAGCCCTTACCGACTGCACTCCCGACGAGATCGAACGGAAATACTCCATCAGCTTGGCACTGGCGTACGCCGAGTGGATGGACACGAAGATCAATCTGATCGATACGCCGGGATATCTCGATTTTACCGGCGAGGCGTTGGCGGGAATCCACGCCGCTGACGCCGCGCTCGTCGTCCTGAGCGCCACCTCCGGGGTCGAGGTGGGCACGGAACAGGTGTGGGAATATGCCGCGGCGCGGGGAGTGCCCCGGCTGTTTTTCGTTTCGTTGATGGACAAGGAGCACGCGAATTTTCAGAAGGTGTTTGAGGATATCAGAGATCACGTGACCCCCAAAGTCGTTCCGGTGGAGATCCCCGTGGGGGAGGGTGCCGAATTTCACGGCATCATCAATCTGTTCTCGAAAAAATGCCACATGTACAAGAGGGGGACGAAGACAGGCGAGTACGACGAATGCGACATTCCGGCGGAGTACCAGGCGGTCTTCGACAAATACTCGGAGGTTCTCATCGAGAACGTAGCGGAAGTGGATGACGAGTTAATCGAGCGCTACCTGGAGGGAGAGGAGATCACGCCCGAGGAGGCTCTTGCCGCGATGAAGAAAGGGATGGCCGAGGGGACGCTCTATCCACTGCTGTGTGGCTCAGCTACGCTGACCTACGGCACGCGGGCCTTGCTCTCGAAGCTCGTGCAGCTCGTTCCGGCGCCCACAGAACTCGCTGCCGCGGAGGCCGAGGTATGGGGAGATGGTCAGAAGACGAAGGTGGAGCACCGGGATGACGGGCCGTTCGTAGCCCAGGTGTTCAAGACTGTCTCCGAACCCCATGTGGGCGACGTCAGCTTGTTCCGCGTGTGGTCAGGGACCATCGTGAACAACGCAGATGCCTATAACCCGCCGCGAGAGACGGGCGAGAAGCTGAACCACCTCTCGGTTGCATTGGGCAAGGAGCGGTCTGAGGTCACCAAGCTCCATGCTGGAGATATCGGTGTCGTGGCCAAACTCAAGGACACCCATACCAACGATACGCTCTCGACGCCACAACAACCCGTCGTCCTAAAGAAGATCCCGTTTCCCGATTCGGTCATAGCGATGGCCATCGAGGTGGCGAAGCGTGGGGAGGAAGACAAGCTGTCTATCGGGCTGCAGAAATTGCACGATGAGGATCCCACCTTTTACCACGAGTACAATGCGGAGTTGAGCCAGACGATTGTGCGAGGGCGGGGTGAGCGCCATCTCGAGACGATCGTCAATCGGCTGGCACGGAAATTCGGCGTCGCTGCCCATTTGGCGAAACCCCGGATAGCGTACCGGGAGACCTTCAAGGGAAAGGGAGAGGGTCAGGGCAAGCACAAGAAGCAGTCCGGGGGGAGGGGTCAATACGGCGACTGCTGGATCCGGATTGCTCCGCTCCCACGCGGCTCCGGGTATGAGTTCGTGGACAAGATCGTTGGCGGTGTGATCCCCGGTAAATACGTTCCCGCTGTTGGCCGGGGCGTGAGAGAAGCGCTGGCGCGCGGGGTCGTCGCCGGTTACCCCTGCGTCGATTTCAAGGTGGAGTGTTACGACGGCAGCCACCACTCGGTGGATAGCAGCGAGCAGGCCTTCAAGATGGCTGGCATTATGGCATTCCGGAATGTAGCTCCCAAGTGCAAGCCGATTCTCCTGGAGCCGATCGCCGACGTGGAGATCTGGACCCCAGAAGACAATCTTGGTGACGTGATGGGTGACCTATCGGGTCGGCGTGGTCAGATACTCGGCTCAGAGCCCGACGGACGCCTCACCAGAGTGCGGGCGCACGTTCCAGAGGCGGAGCTGTACAAGTACTCGACTACGCTGCATTCCATGACACACGGTAGGGGTACGTTTACCTGGCGCTTTTCCAGCTACCAGCAAGCACCGCCCGATGTGGCGGCCAAGATTGCGGAGGAGCGGAAGAAGGAGGAAGAGAAGAAATAGCGGAGAGGTAAAAGAGGGTGGCACAGCAAGGGTGACGCATGCGTCACCCTTCTTGTTACGTTCCCCCCCCTCTAAGTCGCTCCCACCGCTGAAAGCTGTACGCATACCGGTTCTTTCCGTTCGCTTCGTGGTATTCGTCATCGACCAGGTTCCATTCGTCCTCGTCGAGATCGGGAAACAGGACATCACCCGCCAGCGTGGCGTGTACGACTGTGAGATATAGTCGATCTGCGAGCGGTAGAGAGCGCCGGAAGATTTCGGCGCCCCCGATGACGAAAATGTCCTCTGTGTCGCCCAGCGCTACCGCTTCCTCAAAGCGGCGGACGACGGTCGCACCCTCCTGCTGGTAATTGGGGTTACGGGTGACGATCACGGTGCGGCGGTCGGGTAACAGCCGTCCGATGGATTCGAACGTCTTTCGGCCCATCACGATGGCATGGCCGGTTGTGAGCGCTTTGAAGTGCTTGAGGTCAGCCGGAAGGTGCCACGGTAGTTCGCCTTCGCGACCGATCACACCGTTCTCGGCTTTGGCTGCAATGATTGCCACCGTCATACGGCTATTGGCGCGGGAATCCGTGGGTGGGGATCATACCCGACGAGCTTGAAGTCTTCGTAGGTGAAGTCGAACACTGACGTGATCGCGGGGTTGAGTTCCATGGTGGGGAGTTCTCTGGGCTCCCGCTGCAATTGGAGGTTTACCTGTTCGAGGTGGTTTTGATAGATGTGGGCGTCCCCAAACGTATGGATGAACTCTCCCGGCGCGAGACGAGTCACTTGCGCGATCATCATCGTTAGCAATGCGTACGACGCAATGTTGAATGGGACGCCGAGGAAGAGATCTGCACTTCTCTGATACAGCTGGCATGACAACCGGCCGTCATTCACGTAGAACTGAAACATAGTGTGGCACGGAGCAAGGGCCATCGCGGAAAGGTCTGCCACATTCCAAGCGCTCACTATGAGGCGGCGAGAATTTGGGTCAGTGCTGATCTCGCTTACGACCCGACTCAGCTGGTCGATGTGTTCACCATTCGGTGCTGGCCACGAACGCCACTGAAAACCGTAGATCGGCCCGAGCCCTCCCGCGTCGTCCGCCCATTCGTCCCAGATCGTTACTCCATGCTCGTTGAGGAAGGCGACGTTGGTATCACCGCGCAGAAACCACAGTAGTTCATAGATCACCGACTTGAGGTGCACCTTCTTAGTTGTGACGAGGGGGAATCCTGTCTGAAGGTCGAATCGCATCTGATAACCGAAGACGCTGAGCGTGCCGGTGCCAGTACGGTCCTTCTTGGGTCGTCCGTGATCCAGCACGTGCTGGAGAAGAGCCAGGTACTGCTTCATTGGGGAAGGCTAAGGGCTTTGCGCAAGTGGTGGTGTCGCGCGGGACGCAATCTCGAGTTTCGGTGTGCCCCATCGCCCGTGACGCTCGATCTCGTAAAGACCCGCCGCCATTTCCTCTGGAATGGGTGCCGCCGTCTCTCCCACCTTGAGGTCCGCGACGGAAGCGGCCCCCGAGCCAGGCAAGATCACTCCGGGGTTGAGAAGCCCGGTTGGATCGAATGCGGCTTTCACCAACCGGAACAACTCGAGGATATCGGGGCCGTAGATCCGCCCCAACACGGGAGCCCGCAGGCGCCCATCCCCGTGCTCGCCGCTCGGCGTGCCGCCCAACTGGACCACGAGATCCGTCACGCCCTCGAGGAGTCTCGCGAGGCGCTCGCGGAAATCCGCGACGTTGGTGTCGACCAAAGCGTTGACATGAAGGTGACCGTCACCTGCGTGACCGAACACGACGGTCTCGATGCCGGCGTCGCGTGCTGCCTCGCGAACGCCGCGGAGGTATGTCGCGAGAGACTCCACTGGAACACATCCGTCTCCGACGATTTGCAGCGAACGTTGGTTCCTCGGAAGGTTCGCCAGTGAGGGGGCGGCGGCGGAGCGGAACGCCCACAGTTCCTTTCGTTCAGGCTCAGTGAAGGCGGTCTTTAGGTGACCGCACGACCCCTTGGTGGCGCTGATGGCATCGGCAACGACTGCTCGGGCCGCCCGCTCGCTGTCGCGTTCGAACTCCACCAGGAGTACCGCCTCCATTTCCTCCAAGGACAGGCCCTCCAGCGTGCCGGCGTGGGCAAAGAAGCTACGGTCGAGCAGCTCCACCGCTGTAGGCTCCAGGGCCAACAGGGATTGGACGATGTCCGGCAGACTCTCGAGGTCCGCAATGGACAGTAGCAGAGAGGAGATCGCTCCGGGTACGGCATCGAGAGCTAATTCGATCCGCGTGACGAACCCCAACGTCCCCTCTGAACCGATGATCAAATCAATTAGGTCGCCCGATTCTAGGAAATGGTCGAGGGCGTAACCCGATGAGTTCTTTCGCGTGGTCGGGAAACGGCTCTGGATCAGGTGCGCTCGCTCCTCGATAGCCGGCTTGGCCCGGGCGCTGAACCGGCTCTCCGCAGTTAACCTCCCGATGAATCGTTGCGGCTGACCGCGAGTGGGCCAACGGGGCTCTCGATGCGCGCGGGTGCGACCCAACCAACCCACTTCCCCATCGACTGTGACCAGTTCCAAGCCCCGCACCCAGCCTCGGATGCTGCCATACCGGACGCTTCGCGCGCCTGCGGCATTGGTCGCCACCATTCCCCCAATGGTACAAAATGCTCCACTTGCGGGGTCTGGGGGCAGCCGCAGACCATTCCAGCTCGCAGCATCGGTGACCGCTCCCCAAGTGACTGCTGCGCCAACATTTGCACCGCGCACCGGAAATATCTTGCGCGGCCGGTTGAATCGCTGCAGGTCGACGACGATTCCGCGGCCGACGTTTCCTCCCGACATTCCACTTCCAGCGCCCCGTGGGATGAGGGGCATATCGTTGTGGACCGCGGCCTCGATCAGAATGAGCAAATCGTCGAGGTCGGAAGGGACTGCAACCGCCATTGGGACAATGCGGTACGGCCCGGCACCCTCGCTGTATGCACTGCGCGCGTAGAGGTCGGTATAAAACTCTCCGTGAAAACCACGAGGGCACGGCGGAGGGGTGGGCGAAGCCATGCGGAACAATCTAGCGCGCGGTTCACCGCTTCCGCGAGATGCGACGGCGGAGAGGCTGCAGGACGAACGGCTCCCATGTAGCCGCAATGGCCTATTGCCTATGCTGGAGCGACGGCCTCGACGGCGAGTGGTGAGTGGCCGCCCAGATAGCGGAAATAGGCCCGCACGAGAGAGTTGAGTGGTGCGCACACCACCGTGACACCGACGGTCCGGTAGACCGCTCCTTTGGTGATCTTGACTTTGTGGCGCGGATCCAGCAGGCGTGGGTCCCGTGCGGCAAGGCGAAGTGTTCTCACGGCGAAGTACAGCGAGGTCAGGCAGAACAGCCGGATACGGTACTCCCCCCTGGGGAGAGCGGTGCAATACTCGAGAGCATCCACTAAATGTCTTTGCGCTTTCGTAATCAGCGCGTTCATCACCTGTCGCGACTCGCCACGGAGATTAGGGTCTTGAAGGTCTTCCGGGCGAATGCCCGCAAGCTGGCAAAGCTCCCGAGGCACAAAGCTCCATCCTCGCTTCCGGTCGTCTGCCACGTCCTTGATGATATTCGTGAGTTGGAGGCCGAGACCAAAGCTCGTTGCGAGTTTCTTGAGCCGGTTGTGTCGCGGTGACACTCTCGGTCGTACGGCGCGAAACAGATCTGTGAGGAGGTGTCCCACGGTACCGGCCACGTAGTAGCAGTACCGGTCGAGGTCTTCGACTGTTGCCAAACTCATGAGTTGGAGGGGGTGTGTGCCGTGGTTGAGTTTGGCGAACTCTGCCATTCCGGTAGACATCTCTTGCACCCACGGTCGGATGCTTGCGCGCTGCTCGCGAGTCAATCCCCGAAACTCCCGAAGGACCGTATCAGTCTCCGCGGCGAGCCGCTCCTCCTCGGTGCGCTGCCGAGCGAATGCGTCACGCAACGGCGCAGCGTCCGGGCCGCCTTCCTCTAAGCAACTTCGGAATCGTACGAGGAGCCGTTCCTTCTCCTCAGCGGAAATGTCTGCAGTGTCCTCGATCGTATCCGCCACGCGACAAAGGAGATACGCAATCAGCACCGGATACTCCACACCGGCCGGGAGCAAACGGATACATAGGGCGAATGTCCTGGAGACCTTGGGCAGCATGCCGTAACAGAAGGTGCTTCCCGCGCTCGTCATCCTGTCGGTTCCCAGGTGCTGAATCAAGAGACGCTTTCCCCGGCCGAGCCGAGTTGCTCCCTGACGGCGATCAACACACGTTCAAGAATCTTACGAGCATTGTGGTCCGACGGAACCATGATTTCCACCAGTCGCTCAGGCAGCGATGGATCGAGGGTCCGACGATGGACTACTTCGGAAGTGAGCTTGGTTCGGAGCCCCGGGACACCGTCCGCCCAGAAACGGAACCGCACGACGCGCTCATGAGGAGCGAGTTCCCCAGTGTCGTTCTCGTCCGCCACGATAGTGACCCAATTCGTTTCAAGGTACCCGTCGATGACCTCATACACATCAAGCCCGAACCCCTCCTCGGCGACCTGCGTTTGAACCTCGCGAATCACCATGTCTGGCTGCGCGGCGAGCGTGTCAACAAGAGCCTCGGGCAGCGGATCGAAGGGTGGGCGAGCGGTGACGGGTGAACACGCAGCGAACACAGCAGTACCGAGGGCGGCGGTCCAACAGACACCCGCCGCCCTCAGTCGTTGCTGTGTGTTCTGAGATTGCGCCCGACGGTCACTCGTGCTGATGTGGAGGTGTCCCGGCCGGATGCGTGTTATCGTCTTCGCCTGCATTTTCACCTACGTCCGTTGCGCTGCCTTCAGCGTCTTGCTGCTCGTGTTCTTCTCCGGGCGCGTGCTCGTGGCCGGCCGTACGTTCGGCGACCGCTGACTCGAGCACGCGCGTTTCGATGCCGCCGGCGTGATCGAACACGATTCGTCCACCCACGCTTGCCGTCCACACGATGGCGAGCGTGGTAATCGCCAGTGAAGCGAGATATGCTCGGTGCTCCCGCATCGGCATGGCCTGGCGGCGCCACACGCGCCATCCGGCCAGTCCAACGATCAAAACGGTCGCGGTGATGGCCAGCGTCTCGTGGCGCTCGATGGTGCGGTGCATGACTGACCCGTGCTCGATCACAGCCTCTGCCCGCAGCCCGGAGAGCACGGCTAACAACGCGCCGCCGGCCGCCACGGTCAACGTCCAGAAACCGGCGGCCTTCAGCGACTCTCGTTTCGTCCAGGCGCCCGCCAGGTCGAATGCCAATGCCGCCACGAGCAATGCCGGTGGCAGATCGTTGAGAGCAGCGTGCAGTCCAGTCACCGAGCTCCAAATCATCTAAATCCCCAGCTGCGAAACCTCGGGTGGTGTAGTGGAATAGTCGTAAAATCCCTTTCCTGACTTCTTACCGAACATGCCCGCCAAAACCATCCGCTTCAGTAACGGCGGCGGCGCGTACCGAGCTTCACGATACTCGCCGAACATGATTTCGGCAATCTTGTAGGTCGTGTCGAGGCCAACGAAATCCAGCAGCGTCAGCGGCCCCATGGGATGTCCGGTTCCGAACACCATCCCTTTGTCGATGTCTACAATCGAGGCCACGCCGTTCTCTACCGCGCGGATGGCGTCGAGCATGTACGGAACCAGGAGCAGATTCACGATGAAGCCAGAGCTGTCTTTGGCGGCCACCGGCTCCTTACCGAGTGACTTGGCAAACTCCATGGCCCGCTCGTATGTGGCGCCACTAGTGGTCACGGTGCGCACCACCTCGATCAGCTTCATCAGAGGCACCGGGTTGAAGAAGTGAAGGCCCACAAAGCGATCGCTGCGATCTGTGGCGGCCGCCATGGCGGCGATTGTCAGGCTCGACGTGTTAGATGCGAAGACAGTGTGCTCGGGGCACAAACCGTCGAGCTCCTTCCAAAGCGCGTTCTTGATCTCGAGATCTTCCGTTACCGCTTCGATGACAATGTCAGATTGCTCGAGGTCGCTGAGCACGGTTGTGAAACTCAGCCGACCCATCGCCGATTCTTTGTCCTGAGCGGAGAGCTTTCCCTTCTCGACGAACTTGTCGAGTGATTTGACGATGGCGGCCTTTCCCTTTTCGTTGAATTGGTCCGCGACTTCGCGAACTACGGTCGCATATCCGGCTTGAGCGGCGACCTGGGCGATCCCGCGGCCCATCAAACCGCAGCCCAGAACGCCAACCTTTTCTATGTTTGCCATGAGTCCCGTGCTCTTTTCTTATCAGTGGAGTGTCTCAAGGCGCCTCACGCGCCGAGGTTTTTTCGAATCTCAGTGACTATGCGCTGAACCGTACCTTGCGGGGAACCGGGGCCAATCTGCCGGGTGTCGAGCTCACCGTGCTCTATCCGGTCGAGCACCTGTTCCAGTGCCACCTGGGTGCCCTCGAGACGGCCTCGCCGCCTCCGTGCGATTCCCAGCCCACCGATCAGGCCGACGGCGCTGGGGATCAGTGCGACAGGTAGAAAGATTCCCAGAAGTCCGGCGATGCTCGTCAGAACAACTCCGCTCAAGGCGAACACGGATGCGCCCACGATATGACCGGTGCGGGTGTTGCTTACGTCCGCCCGCAGCGTGACGTAGCTCCAGCCGCTCTCGAGTTGGCGGACTTGACCAACGACCTCCTTGGCCCGGGCGAGTGCGTACTTTCGCCCTCCGATGCCAAGCTCTCGTTTGAGCGACGCGACGAAGTCCCGGCGCGCTTCCCACGACACACGGTCGGGGTATCGCCGCTTGACCGTCAGCAATTCGGCATCGGTCATCCATCTGGCGAGTTTATTTTCCAGCTCCCTCTCCTCACCGGGCACTGTGCGCCCGGCGGAAAGACGGTCCGGCCCCATGAAGCGGGATAGCGGACCGCTCGTGTCCGTGTCTAAGCGAAGCTGTTCCTCCTGCAATGCCTGTTGCAGGTGACGGGCGGGAATGCCTACGTCGCGTCCGAGCTCCAAGAGCTGTTTCTCGGTGAGGCTGTCGCCGATCTCCCGCTCCGACGCCTGCAACTCTGCCGCACGCCGAATGACCCGGTCCAAGGTCTGCCGGTCGATGCGCTGCTCTGAGGGAACCAGATCGTCCATGGGTCGGCTCTACGCACGCTCGCGTTTGCGAGCGCCTTCCTCCTTCGGCAATGGCGTCCCCGTGGATGAGGGGAGTTGCTTCTCGCCCTTTGCGAAAGCTTTCGCCATTTCCATAAAAGGTGTTAGGAGATCGATGGGAATGGGAAAGAGCATGGTCGAGTTGTTTTCGGTGGCGATCTCCGCCAGGGTCTGCAGGTAGCGCAGCTGCAGGGCGGAAGGCTGCTGGGAGATCACGCCGGCGGCCTCGGCCAACCGGCCTGAGGCTTGGAATTCGCCTTCGGCCGCGATCACCTTCGCGCGACGCTCCCGCTCCGCCTCCGCCTGACGAGCCATGGCACGCTTCATCTCCTGGGGAAGATCGACGTCCTTCACTTCCACGGCCGAGACCTCGATACCCCATGGTTCGGTGCGCTCGTCCACTATGTTCTTCAGAATGGCGTTGATCTTGTCTCGGTCTGCGAGCAACTCGTCCAACTGGACTTCGCCCAAAACACTCCGCAAAGTGGTTTGCGCAAGCTGGCTTGTAGCGATCTGGTATTTCTCGATCTCAATGATCGCGAGTTCCGGATTCTTCACGCGCATGTACAGGACGGCGTTCACCTTGATGGAAACGTTATCCCGTGTGATGACGTCCTGTGGCGGAATGTCCATGACTGCTATCCGTAGGGAGACGCGCTCCATGCGGGTTAGAATCGCCGGAACGAAGACCAACCCCGGTCCCTTCGTAGCCCAGTAGCGGCCGAGCAGGAACGTAACGCCGCGTTCGTACT
>JBDHDY010000075.1:0-16534 GCA_039591275.1 Gemmatimonadota bacterium
TCGCGTTCGCCCTCATTACCGTCTTGCACATCGTGCTTGGGGAGTTGGCCCCCAAGTCGCTGGCCATCCTCCATCCCGAGGCGACGAGTCGCTGGGTGGTGGCGCCGTTGATCGGTTTCACCATCGCCACCAATCCGTTCATCTGGCTGCTGAACGGCGCAGCCAACGCCACTCTGAGGGTCTTTGGAATGCGCGCACCCACCGAGAGCGAGCGCGTGCATCGCCCCGAAGAGATCGTGATGCTCGTCAAACGGAGCCAGGAATCCGGTCATATGGCCAGACAGGACGTGCGGCTCATCGAAGGCGTATTCGAATTCAGTGAGAAGACGGCGCGTGACGTCATGACGCCCCGAACGGATGTGATCGCCCTCGAGGAGACACTCACCGTCGAAGAGGCAGCTAAACGTATCGGCGACGCCGGGCGATCCCGGTACCCGGTGTACGGTGAATCAGCCGACGACGTCATCGGCGTTATCCACGCCAAACAGATCCTTGCCACCCTCGGCAACGCCAAGTACCAGAAGCTCAAAGCGATTGTGAGTGAACCGTTATTCGTGCCCGGCTCGCGCGAGGTCGAAGACCTCCTCACCGACATGAAGCGGGCAAAGCGGCACATGGCGATTGTAGTTGACGAATATGGCGGTACCGCCGGCATCGTCACCATGGAAGATCTCCTCGAGGAGATCGTCGGTGAGATTTACGACGAGTACGACGGCGCCGAAGCCCCGCCCTCCCCGGCAGGCGAAGAACGCACTCTGCCAGGAAACATGGAGATCGACGAAGCGAACGAGAAGTTCGGGCTGGGGATCGAGACCGATCAGTTTCAAACAGTCGGCGGCTTTGTGTTCGGGACGCTCGGCCGACTCCCCAAGGAGGGTGATGTCGTGCCGGTCAACGACGCGCGGCTCGAAGTTCTCAAGATGGACAAGCGTCGTGTGGCGATGCTGAGGATTGCCGCCGGCCCATGAGCGCGGGCGCGGCACGCCGTGCTCCTAGCCGCGGGTCCGCTGGGCCAATTCCACTGCGAGCTTAACCGCCTCCCGCAACGATCCTTCGTCCGCAATACCGCGACCAGCGATGTCGAATGCCGTTCCGTGATCGGGGGCGGTCCTTATGAAAGGCAGCCCTAACGTAACATTCACGCCGCGCCCGAACGCGGCCATCTTGATCGCGGTCATGCCAACGTCGTGATAGGGACTGAGCACGGCATCGACCCACCCTTGCTGCTGCACGGCCCTCAGGAAAACGGTATCTGCCGGGAATGGACCTTCCGCTCCCAACGCCTGTGCGGCAGGTGTGAGCACGGTCTCGTCTTCGTCCCCAAATAATCCACCTTCTCCCGCGTGTGGGTTCATGGCACACAGTGCAAGCTTCGGATGGGCAATGCCGAACCACTCTCGCAAGGCGTCGATCGTGATACGACCAACCGCAACGACTCGCTCAGTAGTGAGCTCGGATGGGACTTTGCGCAATGGGATGTGGGTTGTGATCAACACAACGCGTAGCTTTTGCGAGGCAAGCATCATGGCGACGTCGACCCCACCGGCCAGTGCCGCAAGCCACTCGGTGTGCCCGGGGTACTCAATTCCTGCCAGGTGCAGAGCCCGTTTTTCAGCTGGCCCAGTGACGATGGCATCGACGTCACCGGACATGGCCAGAGACACGGCCTTTTCGACGGCTAAGCCGGTAAGGCGTCCAGCGGCGGCCGGACTTAGAAGGTCCTGTTCCCCGCTCCCTGCTCCCTGCTCCCCGACTCGGATCTGCTCGCAGGGCATCTCGGAAACCAATCCATCCGGACCCACCACAACGAAATCCGCCCCGTGGGGCGGATCTTGTAGGACTTTCTGAACGATTTCCGGCCCAATCCCGCGCGGGTCACCGACCGTAATAGCGACGCGCGGGCGCACTGCGGTCACGTCCTGCGCTTCAATATTTCGAGATAGCGGCGCACCCCGTTCTCATCTGCAAGTTGGTCGTGCAAACGATCACGCATCTCATCGAAGGTGAACTCATCCTCTGCAAGTGATTCTCGGAATAGAATCACAGCGAACTTGACCACTGCAGGATTCTCGAGACGCACAGGCCCAAGCACATCACCAGCTTTTGCATCGACCAACGCCTCCGCATAAACGGGCGGGAGCCGTTCGCGCACCGCTCGCTCAATGAGACTCTGCTCGTCATTGTCGTGCACTGCGGCCATGAGCGAATCAAACGATGCACCCCCCCTCAGCGCTTCGGCGACGGAGTCGGCGCGCGCCCACGCTGCCTGTCGATTCTCATCGGTGAGCTCGGGGGAGACAAGGATGTGGCGAATCTGGGCGTGGCCCGGTTCAGTGCGCTGAACCTGAATGATGTGAAAACCGAAGGACGTTAGCACGAGATTCGAGGTCTGTCCCGGCTGCAACCGAAACGCGGCCCGCTCGAACTCCGGCGCCAAGCCGGATCCCCGCCGTTGCCATCCCAGATCTCCTCCTGTATCGCTCGTACCTGGATCGTCGGAGTACTCCCGGGCGAGCTCTACAAAGTCTTCACCCGCTCGAATCCTCACCAACAGCGACCCTGCGCGCACGAAAGCCGCCCGAAGGGCGCTCGAGTCGGGCTGCGGCTTCACCACGATTTGCCGAAAGGCCACCGTCGGTGGACGCTTCGGCTGCTGCTCGAGTGTGCGCTCGAAGTGCTCTCGCAACTCACGCGCCGTGGGTGGAATCGGACGAATCTCCCCCATCTGCCGCAGGCGCTGCTGAAACGCTTCTTTGAGCAGCTGCAGCCGAGTTTGATCAGACAGCCAACGGCGGTACTCGCTCTGTGTGGCAAATCCCGCTTGTCGCATGCTGCGATCGAATTCCAGCTCGGAGCCGTACTGTTCACGGAGCTCCCGCATCCGATCGTCTACTGCCTCCTGCACCATTTCGGGGGAGACGGTGATCGCAGTGTCCCTCTGGGCTGCCTGCATCCAGATCTCGTCATCCACAATGCGGTTCAACATCAGCTGGCGTAGGTCCTGCACGCTTGCTGAATCCCCAGGCACCTCCGGGTTGGCCTGCATGTAGATCTCTACCGCCTCATCGATCTTGGTATTCATGATCGGCTGGTTGCCCACAACGGCGACGACGCGGTCAACGAGCTGGAACTCGGGCCCAATTTCTTGAGCGGCAAGCCCACTAAGCCCCACCACCACGAGCAGCGGCGTCAGCCACGCCACCCGCGAGTACGAGCTACTGCGGCCTGATCGGTTCGTCACGTTGACCCTCCGATGACGGCGTCGTCGTGGCCTCGGCAGCCGCCGGGAAGAAACGGCGTCGCTCCAACACCCGTTCGATTCCGGCTGAGCGGACTTCCCAGTCGACGCCATCGCGGAGCCACTCTCGCAAGAAAGGTTTCACGACCACAAAGCGCCCTTCGTTTCTTACGGCAGCCTCCATGTAATTATCAACCCGTACCCGCGCGAGCCACTCGCGTTCCTCGGGAACAATACCCGCCACTGCGAGGGATTCGGCGGAGATGTTGATAGTCTGCTTCAGCACGTCCAAATCGGCGGCATAGCGTTGCTTGAGAAGGTTAAAGTTCTGCTCCGACAAACGGACCCCCGTGCTCTCCGCTTCCTCAAACAACAATTCCTGCTGCATCAACTGGCGCACGAGGAAGTCAATTTGCTCGTCAGGCGCCACATTGATCCGTTGCTGCATCTGCACCGGTAGCACGCGGAACCACCGCACGAACTCGGCCGCCGTAAACCGCCCTTCGTCGAACGTGCCGAGCACCTTACGCGACCTCCGATATCGCTCCGGTGCTGCCACCACTTCCCTTACCGTCGCTGCGGTGCCCGAGCTAACCTCTATCTGCCGGCGTTCCAGTAGATCTTCCAAGTACACGGAGTCCACGCGGCCCACCGTGGCCCGCGTCACCGCTGCAGCGAATTCCTCACGCACATCCTCGAGTGGAGGACGGAAGACGATGTGATATCCGAACTGGGTCTCCGTAATCTCGGATAGCTCCCCCGGAGCAAGGGCATATGCCGCGTTCTCGAAACGGGGGACCATCTGCCCCCGGGTGATCACGCCCAGCCCGCCGCCGTTGGCGGCCGCGCCCGGATCCTCGTTCTGGCGGTTGGCTTCCTCCCATGCGCCACCACGCATCAGGCGCCCTCTGATCTGTTCAGCCTCCCGCCGCTTCTGCTCCTTCTGTTCGGTGGTCGGGTCGGACGGGAATCGCCTGAGAACGTGCGCGATGTACCGCAGCTCGCCGACCCGATAGGCACTGTCCACTGCCGCGGAGTCGATGGGCAGCAAGTCCGCGACACGCAGGGTGCGGAAGCTGTCCGCCACTACCTCCTGCACGTCCGGCCACATCGTACCCAGGACCACGGAGCTATCGAGCAGCGAGTCACCTCTGGCCAGGTGCTGGGCTAGCAGCGCATAATCCACCCAGAGCCGGGCGAGTTGGTCTATCGCCTCACGCGTAACCTGCCCGTCCGGTGCCGATGACAGGATCTCCGACATCTGGATTACCGAGAGCTCCGCGTCCCCCGCCCGCGCCACCGTGTCGACGTGTGCGACAAAGGCTTCGCGACAACCGGTGCTCGCCAGCGTGGCGAGCAGCAAACCGGCACACAACATCCGAGGCATGGTTACTCCTTGACTCCCATCGGTCGGGAGGAAACGCTGGACCCACGTTCTTCGAGTGCGGCCGTCAAGGCACGCACGAGACCAGACCCTATTGCCATCCCGCCGAGCCTCGTGAGCCGAAGCGATAAGGGCATCGTCTGCCGCACGTCAGCCGCAAACTGCACCTCGTCCAGCGCGGCTGTGAGACCGGCAAGTCTGATGACCGCATCCCGTCGAAACTTGAGACGTGCCTCGTCGCCGTGTATCATCACGGTCTGCAACCCCACGCCGGCGCCGAGCACGCGCAATTCGAAAACAATGAGTAATCGGTCCGCTTCTTCCGGCAACGGGCCGAAGCGATCCCGTAGCTCCTCTCTTATGTTCGCAATCTCACCAAGTTCCTGCGCACGCGCCAGCCGCCTATAGAAGTCGAGCTTCGCATCCTCGTCGCACACAAACGCATCCGGAAGATGTGCAGGGCCGTCCAGCGTCACCTCCGGCGGCGGCACATCCCGAGCTACTCCCTCACCCTTGAGCGCGCGCACCGTGTCGGCGAGCCAACGCATATAGAGATCGAAACCCACCGCGTGGGCATGACCGGATTGTTCAGCCCCAAAAAAGTTGCCGGCACCGCGAAGCTCCAGATCCCTCAGGGCCAGCCGATACCCGGAGCCAAGCTCCGTGTGATGCTCCAAGAGCTTTAGGCGGTTCTCCGCTCCGGGGTCGATATGGTCCGGCACAATCAGATAACAGTACGCCCGCCGGTGCCCCCGCCCCACCCGCCCCCGTAACTGGTACAGCTGGGCGAGACCAAAGTTCTCGGCCCGATGTACGATCATGGTGTTAGCATTGGGCACGTCGAGTCCCGATTCGACGATCATCGTGGACACTAAAATATCCACTTCCCCCTGCCCATACGCGCGCATCACCTTGTCGAGATCTCGCTCGGGCATCTTCCCGTGGCCCACCGCGACCCGCGCTCGAGGCGCGAGCCGACGCACACGCTCCGCGATCGTGTCTATCGTCTCGATCCGATTGTGCACAAAAAAAACTTGGCCCCCGCGGTCCAACTCCCGGGCCATCACTTCCATCAGCAACTCGTCGTCCCACGGCTCCACAAACGTTAGCACCGGCGACCGGTCGCGTGGCGGAGTCTGTATCAATGATAGATTACGTAATCCGGCCAGGGCCAAATGAAGAGTCCTTGGAATCGGCGTGGCCGTGAGCGTCAGTACATCCACTTCGAGACGCAACTGTTTCAGCCGCTCCTTGTGACGCACGCCGAACCGGTGCTCCTCATCGACGATGAGCAAGCCGAGATCGTGGAACACGACATCCTTGGAAAGCACGCGATGCGTTCCGATGACCACGTCGATCTTTCCCTCGGCTAGTCGTCGCAACACGGTGCGCTGCTCCGCAGCGGTGCGGAAACGAGACAATACCTCCGTGGTGACCGGAAAATCTGCCATGCGGTCATCGAACGTTCGACCGTGCTGCTCGGCTAGAATCGTCGTGGGCACGAGTACAGCCACCTGCTTGCCCGCCACCGCAGCTTTGAACGCCGCCCGCACGGCGATCTCCGTCTTGCCATATCCCACATCACCCACCACCAACCGATCCATCGGCACGGGGTGCCCCATGTCCTCCTTGATCTCCTCACTGGCTGTCCGCTGATCCGGCGTGTCCTCGTACAAAAACGCCGACTCCAGTTCGGCCTGCCACCGGTTGTCCGTGGGAAAGCCGAAACCCTTGGCCACAGAGCGGCGCGCATACAACTCAAGTAACTCAGTCGCCATCTTGCGAATGGCGGCCTGCGTCCTGGTCCGACTCCGCTTCCAGCGCGATCCCCCCAAGCGGTCCAACCTGGGCGGTGATTCCTCCTCACCTGCCGTCACGGCGCGGTACCGCTCGAGTTGATCAATCCGGTACAGCGGAACATTGAGTCGATCGCCACCCTCGTAGTGGAGAACGGCGACCTCTATCGAGCCATCGCCGGTGGAAATCGTTTCGATGCCCCGGTAGATCCCGATCCCGTGATCCAGATGCACGACATAATCGCCGGGAGTAAGCGCCCCGGCGGGAGCGGCCGTCATCGCCTGACGGTACCGTCGACGCCGGCGAATCCTCCGCGCTCGGCGGAAGATTTCATGGTCCGTCAACACCGTAAGGTTCGGCATTGCGAACCCTGCGTGAAGCGCCCCAATCGCCAACGTCAGGTTCCGGGGAAGCCGAGTGGTTCCATCTGGTCGCTCATCCGACACCAGTTCTTCGAGTCTTTCCAACTGTCCTTCGTTGTCGCACAAGATGAGCGTTGGGCCCGCCGAGATGATGGCGGCGAGGCTCTTCATGTTGCGTTCCACTTTTCCCGGAACATTCAACTGCAGATCGAAATCGCACGCTTGCCCATTGAGAATCAACCGCGCAAACCGCTCAAACCCGTCGGCCCAATCTGTGGGATTCAGGAAAAGCGCCTCGCGCCCCGGAGCGTCCTCGCCCCGACGACGCGCCACTTCGAGATGATGCTCCGCCTCAGACCACATCCGCTCCACCTCGGCCCGTGTGGCCCCGCCCTCGACGAGGAACATGGTGTCCGGTGGGATGAGATCGAGGAGGGACTTCCGCTCCCCCACCCCTCGCCCTGCGGGCCGGCGGGCCGGCGGGCCGGCGGACAGGCCCTCCGTCCACCCATCCACTTGTCCGCCTGCTACTCCCACCGGGAGCACAGTGACCGACTCCACCTCTTCTTCTGAGCGCTGGGTGTCGAGGTCGAAGGCCCGGAGCGACACTACCTCGTCGTCCCACCACTCAATCCTCGTCGGTGCGGCCATGCCGAACCCGTACACATCCATGATGCCACCGCGCACCGCAAACTGTGCGACGTCGCTGAGGGACGGCCGCCGCTCATAGCCAACCCGTTCCAGCTGTTTCATCACCTCGGCCGGCCTGATCCGGTCTCCCACCGAAACGGTAAGTCTCGACACCTCCACCGCACTCGCCATCGCCGTCAGCTCTGCCGTTGCCCGGGTGGTCGTCACAACTACCTGCGCCGCACCGTGCAGGAGTGTTTGAATGGTCTCGACGCGCTCCCCAGCGATTTCCAAGTGAGGTTCCTCCTCGCCCAACGCCTCACGCTGCGGGTACAACCTCACTTGATCGCCGAGGAGCACATTGAGATCTGCCAGCCAGCGCTCGGCATCCGTGGGAGTGGTGGCGACAACGAGGAAAGTCCGCTGGGGGTGTTTCTTGACGAGAGCTGCCGCGAGCACGGCGGCGCTACCTCCTGGCAGTCCCCCTATACTCAGCGCGCCGCCACGGTTTGGGAGCTTCGAATCGACGGATCGGAACCGCGGGAGGTTTAAAAAGGCATCGACGAGGCGTGGGAGCATCAGGGTTCTCGGCCGGGCCGACCACCGGCGGCGGCCAAAACCAGCTCGACCAAGGCAAGCAAGACAGCGCCCACCAGCAACAAGCCCGTCAGGTCGGCGCGGCGCGCTCCTCGAAAGAGCTCACGATCGAGACCCCGAGTGGTCAGGAGCATGGCGCTCTCCCCAAGCGCCGCCCGCACCCCCCTCTGGCCGGCAGGCTCCAGGAGTGACTCCCGGGAATCGTGATTCACCTCTAGCGCCCCCACAGTGTCGGCCCCGGCGCCGCGCAAGAAATACACGCCCCGTGCCAGCGGTACGGTGATCTTCCCGTCAGTCGGCACCGACAGGGGCCCGAGCCCCGCCGGCGCCAGCACCCCGGCCGCCGAGGGCGGCACCCCGACAACCTCACCCGGCCGCGCCCGAACAATCCACGATTGATCTGCGGCGACCCTGTTCACGAGTCGGTCCAGAAAGGGTATGAACGCGGCCGCCACGGGCAGACTGGTCCAGCTCAGCTCCATGCGGCTGGCCACAATGATCACCTGGCCGTCACGCACCAGCCATGGCTCGCTCCCCACTACCCCCAGCACCACCCCAGATCCCTCAAGGCGGCGACGACGGACCACAGGCACACCCATCTCTCCCCCAAGCGACGCGGGGAGCTCCCACTCACCATCCACCACTTCACCAAAACGCCAGCCCACGCCGGAGGCCTCTAGTTCGCGGTTGATTGCTCCCACCATGGCCGGATCGGCTGGAGGAAACAAAACCGTGGCCTCGGCTCCACCCTGGCCCGGCACGAGCCGGTCGTTCAGGAGAACGTCGTCCCCGGCACGAGCACGCCCGGCCTCTTGCAGCACCTGCAAAGCCTCGGTGACAAACGGACCCGCACCCGGGAGTGCAGTGGCGGCAGCTGGTTCGGAAACCCGCACCGCCAAATATCGGACGTCGTCTCCCCGAAGCTCGTCAGGATCCAGACCCACCGTGGCGACGAACCAACCCGGGCGCGGCCGGGCTCCAGACAACACCACCCTGTCTCCCGGGGCAGCCACCGACCGGGCGAGGTCGCGCCCTTCCATCGTCAGCCTCACCGCTGAGGGGCTGGTGGCGGCACCGCCAACGACCGACACTACGTCGCCCCTGGGGGACCAGATCTCGGGGACGGTCCAGACCGAATCGATCCCGCGGTTTTCCGGCACGGGTGGTGGAGCCCACACCAACACCCGCACGTCTGGCGAAAAACCTGGGGAGAGGGCTGTCCTCTGGAGATCGCTCAACAACACGATTTCACGTTCGCCAAGCGGATCGTTCGCCATGACCCCGGCCGAGGTGCGGACGGCCTCCGACAGGTCCAAGCGCACGGGCCACGGAAGCAACGTGTCCAGCACCTGGCGCGCCTCCGTCACCGAAATGCGGCGAGGGAGGCCGTCGGCGAGAACGAGCCACAGCCGGTCTTCGCTCCCCGCCCGATTGAGCACGTGCCGGCCCTGATCGACCAGGAGGTCCAGAATGCGACTTCCTTGGCTCATGGCACCGGACGACAGTGAGTTATCCACGATCAGGGAGATCGCCGTCGGGCTGTGCGTGCCACCGAAGCCGACGCGGGCCACCGGGCGAGCCGCGGCCAGAGCGATGAGGGCAATCACCACCGTCCTCAGGATGAGCAGGATGAGGTTCCTGAGTTTGAGGCGCCGACTGTGCTTCCGCTCCGTCTCCGTCAGGTAGCGAATCGCGGGAAAGGTGACGAGCGGCGGGACCTTGCGCCCCATGAGATGGAGCAGCGGCGGAATCGCGGCCCCCAGGAGACCAAGCAGCGCGAGGGGTTGGAGAAACGACATCACCCCAGCCGCGCCCGCCGAGCAGTCGCGCGGCGCAGGACGTACCCGAACGGGGTGTCAGTTGTTACATGGTGGTAGGAGATACCCCCACGCCTGCATTGCGTCCGCCACGATTCCACGACCCTGTGCACGGTGTCGGCGTAGGCAGCCCTCAGCTCCCGGGGTCTGGCCACCACCATATCTCCGGTCTCCGGATCTTCAAAACGTGCTTCCGGAGGCCCGTCGAGGGTCAATTCGGCGGGGTCCATGATGTGAAAGACCACAACCTGGTGCCCCCGATGCCTCAAGTACTGAAGGGCGAGGAGCGCCAGCTCACTTTCCAGCAAGAGATCCGAAACCAAAACCACCAACCCGCGTCGTCTCAGCAGGTCGGTGACCCTTCGCAGCGCTGGCTCCGCCGCCGTCCCGCGCCCCGGCGTGAGGCCGTCAACAGCCTTGAGAAAAGTCCACCACTGTTGCTTTCGTGCGCGGGCTCGGACGATTGACCTTACCTCTTCATCGAACCCGATGAACCCGGTGGCATCCCGCTGGCGAAGAAGGATCAGGCCGAGGGCCGCCACCAATCGCTTGGCATACTCGAGCTTGGTGAGACGCCGCTCTCCACCGGTCCAGTCCATGGACGCGCTGGCGTCCAGCAGCAACATCGAGCGCAGGTTGGTCTCCTCTTCATATTGCTTTACGAAGAGCTTGTCCGACCTGGCGAGCATCCTCCAATCCACGTATCGCAGCTCGTCACCGGGTTGATATGGCCGGTGCTCGACGAATTCCACCGAGAAGCCGCGGAAAGGCGAGCGGTGCAGGCCCGCAAGAAACCCCTCCACCACTCCCTCTGCGAAGAACTCGATACCGCCCAGACTCGCAACGTCATAGGGATCAAGCAGGTCCAACCGATTTGCGGGTGTCATGAATCGGGAACGTACCGGGTGCGGGTGATGCAAGTCAACGCGGGAAAGCGTCATCGCCTGGGGACAGCTGGCCACCCAGAAACGGCCCGCATGTACAACATAACCTATTGTATTACAACAACTTAGTCCCCTAGGGCAGTCGTGGCACGGGCCATGCTCTTCCTGACTCGGGGAGGCCCCACTCTGCGTACGCGGGGCTCCAGGAGGTACTGATGCTCCGGACAATTGTGGCTGCTGCATTCGCTCTCAACGGGGCGTGGAGCGGACTCGGGAACGACGTCACGCCGGCCACCGGCGGCGACCCGATTCTGCACGAGGCCATTCGGAGCTGGTACGGGGTGGACGCCAGGGCCGGCGTCGAGGTGTGGACCAACCGCGATGAGCTTCTTCGGCCCGGCGAATCCGTTCGGGTCTATTTCCGAGCGCATGAGAACGCGTACGTAACAGTCTTCCGGGTAGATACCGACGGCCGCGTGGACGTGCTCTTTCCCGCTGCCCCTTGGGAGAACAACTACGCTCGGGGCGGGAGACGCTATCAGATCGACAATTACCGGGGACGGTATTCCTTCGTCGCAGACGAGTATCCTGGTCAGGGATACCTCTTTGCTGTGGCGAGCCGCGACCCGTACGACTACGCCGCCATTGTTACCGGCGACCGCTGGGATTATCGGTACATAGCCTACGACGGTCGGATCGTGGGAGATCCTTACGTAGCGCTCACCGAACTCATCGACGTCATCGTCCCGGTGAACTACACTGACGTCAATTATGACATTGTGCCGTACTACGTCGAGCGGCACTACGAGTACCCGCGGTTCCTTTGCTACGACTGCCATGCATATGCACCGTATCCGTACTGGGACCCGTACGGGCACTCGTGCACGCGAGTTCGGATCGTGGTCTACAACGATCCGTATTACTACCCCGTGCGGGCGTACGGCGGCCCGCGCGTCGTCTACGCCAAACCGCGCAGACTCGAACCGCGCTACGTGATCCGAGACCGTGTTGAGGACGAGCCCTTCGTGGTTCACATTGCCACCGGAGCTGCACCCGGCAGCCCACCCGACGCCGTTCGGCGTGTCCCGACACCGTCGGTGAGCCCGCCGGATCGCCGGCAGCCGGAACGGGTGCGAGCGGGGGATGGACGCCGAGATGCCGAAACGGGAGAGGCGCGTGGTGTTGAGCCACGACGGGCGCAGCCACGTGCGGATTCCGGCTCGGCTGCCAGGCCATCTCCGTCACGGCGGCGGACGCCGGGAGCTTCTCTCAACGAAGCCGAGCTGCGCCCGACACCGCGTCGCACTACACCAAGCCAGCGCCAGCCCCTCCGCCTCGAGCGGGACAGCGGCATTGCACCAAGCCGGCCGACTCTTCGCCGACGCGAGCCCGCGGCGCAAAACGAGCGCCAGCCCCGTGCCCAGGCAACGAACTACGCCGCGCCGTCGCAAGCCCTAGCTGCGGAGGGGCGTTGCCACGGAGGTCGGCAAGAGACCGCGGCGCCGCCGTCTCACCACCCCCGATCGTCACTGGCCGCTGCCAATCAACGAACAGCGCCATTATCTTGAGCGGTCCTTTGCGCAAGGCCGTCTGAGAACCTTTCATTTTCACTGAGGAGCCCGAGCGGATGCGACGAGTTCTCTTGCTTGCTGCGGCAACCGGCATGCTGACCCAACCTTTGGCGGCGCAAGATGGGCCGGTGAGTGTGGCCGTCGGTTCCATCACGCCGGAAGATATTTACCGCCGCATCAGCATTCTGGCCGACGATTCGATGGCCGGCCGGGAAACTCCAAGCGCAGAGCTCGATATGGCGGCAGTCTGGATCGCCGACGAGTTTCGCAAGATGGGACTCAAACCCGGCGCAGCTGACGGCAGTTTTCTGCAGCGCTATCCTATCCGGCGCTTGCGCTTGGACATTGCCGCTTCGAGTGTCGCCGTTGACCAGGGACCCACCTGGCGGTTCGGCACCGACGTGGCCCGGTTCTTCGGGAGCACTGGCGCGGAGGGCGTGACCGGCCCGACTGTCGTCGTATCGGGTTCGCCGCGGGAGGGAGTGGACCTTGCCGGTGTCTCCGTTGAGGGGGCGGTGGTCGTCTTTGTGGCCGCCAACTTTCGTGTGGCCAACCAGCTCCTAAGTGGTTTGATGGATAGGGGGCCGGCAGCGGTCATCGTCGTGACGGATTCGAACACACGCTCGGACGCAGGCTGGCGCGGACGACTTTCCCGCCAAGACCGGATATCGGTGGTGGTCAGTACGGATGCGGGTACGGCACCACCGGTAATCGAAGTGCGCGACGACACCGTTCGTCGAATCCTCCAGGATGGTGGCTTCGATCTCGACGGCGCTCGCCGCAACTCTAGCACGCCCCTGTCAGCGCACCGCCTGCCGGACTTGACGCTCAAAGTCACGGCGGTGACGCAGATCGTCGACGAAACGACTGCCCCCAACGTCGTCGCAGTCCTCGAAGGGAGCGATCCGGTGCTCAAGGATGAATACTTAGTCTTCAGCGGGCACATGGATCACGTAGGCATCGGCGCCGCGGTCAACGGCGATTCCATCTTCAACGGCGCTGATGACGACGCTTCCGGGACTGTGGCAGTCATGGAAGCCGCCGAGGCGTTTGCGATGATGAACCCTCGCCCGAGGCGATCGCTCATCTTTCTGCTGGTGAGTGGGGAGGAGAAGGGTCTCTGGGGCAGCGAGTATTTCGCTGACAACTCTCCCGTACCGATTTCGAAGGTCGTAGCCAACCTCAACGCAGATATGGTGGGGCGCAACTGGAAGGACACAATTGTCGTCATTGGACAGGAGCATTCCGATCTCGGCGAAACTCTGCACCGGGTGACCGATGACCACCCGGAGCTCAACATGACGCCCATTCAGGACCCATGGCCGCAAGAAAGGTTCTACTACCGGTCTGACCATTTCAACTTCGCACGCAAGGGAGTACCGATTCTCTTCTTCTTCAACGGTACCCACGAGGACTACCACGGTCTCAACGACGAAGTAGACAAGGTCGACGTGGAGAAGGAGTCTCGGATCGTGAAGCTCATTTATTATCTGGGGTTGGAGATCGCCAACCGAACCGAGCGACCTCAGTGGGATCCCGAGAGTTATCAGCGGATCGCGGGGGGGGTTAGCTGACCCCCACCCAGCTTCCCCGCCCCGCGACCAGCCGCCAGCCCCCGGCCTCCCATGCCGGACAAGCATCACCAAGGCTGAGACAACACCCGTCCAGAGCCAGCTGGCAATTGCCGTGGTGGGGTCAAAGCCGCTGAGAGACGCCACTCAGGGCACGAAGGTGCAGCTGGCCGCCGGCTGCTGGTAGCCGGTCGCGCTGGAGCGCCGACCGGCGCCCAGCTACGGTTATATTCCATCCCCATGCGCCAGAGCAGCATTCGCAATTTTTGTATCGTCGCCCACATCGATCACGGCAAATCCACGCTGGCCGATCGGTTAATCGAAGCAACTGGTGCCCTCGATCAGCGCCAGATGCGCGCGCAGGTGCTCGACACGATGGACCTCGAGCGCGAACGAGGGATCACCATCAAGTTGAATGCGGTTCGCATGAACTTCACGGCCGCAAACCGCGAAACATACGAGTTGAACCTCATCGACACTCCGGGGCACGTCGACTTCACATACGAGGTATCGCGCTCTCTCGCCGCCTGCGAGGGCGCCGTATTGGTGGTTGATGCCACACAGGGCATTCAAGCGCAGACCATCAGCAACCTCTTCCTAGCAATGGACGCCGGGCTCGAGATCATCCCTGTGCTCAACAAGATCGACCTACCAGCCGCCGAGCCGGAGCGCCGCGCCAAGGAGTTGTTCGACTTGATGGGCACGCCGGAGTCAGAGATCCTCCACGTTTCCGCCAAGGAAGGCACGGGGATCATCGAATTGCTCGAAGCGATCATCGCTCGGACGCCAGCGCCCTCGGGACAAGATGACGCACCGCTCCGAGCGCTCATTTTCGACTCTTACTACGATCGCTATCGGGGAGCGATTCCCACCATCAGGGTCGTGGACGGACAAATCAAAAAGGGAATGCAGATCGCCTTTGGGTCACACAGCGACGATCGGTACGACGTGTCGGAAGTCGGATACCTGCAGCTGGGGCAACACCCCACGACAACGCTGCAAGCCGGGGAGGTAGGCTACGTCGTCGCCAGCGTGCGCGGCGTGCGGGACACTCGAGTCGGTGACACCGTGGTCGACGCCAATCGCCCTACCGCCGAGATGTTACCCGGTTACCGAGAGATCAAATCGATGGTCTTCGCGGGCCTCTACCCTACAGACGCTAACAAGTACGAAGAACTACGGGACGCACTCGCAAAGCTTCAGCTCAACGACGCGGCGCTACATCACGAACCTGAAACCTCCGAGGCCCTTGGCTTCGGCTTTCGCTGCGGCTTCCTCGGCCTGCTGCACATGGATATCGTCCGCGAGCGTTTGGAGCGAGAATCCAACCTCTCGCTAATCACGACCGTCCCGAATGTCGAGTACGACGTTTACTTCACCGATGGCGCGATGGCAGAGGTCGAAAACCCCACCAAGATGCCCACTGGCTCCACGGTCGACCGCGTGGAGGAGCCGTACGTCAAGGTTCGTATCACAACGCCCGCCGACTACATCGGCGGCATCATGAAACTCGGCCAGGAGCGCCGCGGTGAATACGTAGGCATGCACTACCTCGATGCCACTCGTGTGCAGTTCGACTGGGAATTCCCGTTGGCTGAAATCATCCTGGATTTCTATGATCGACTGAAGACCGTGAGCCGGGGTTATGCGGGCATGGATTACGAGTTTATCGGATACCGCCCCAACAACCTCGTTAAGCTCGACATGCTCATCAACGGAGACGCGATCGACGCTTTCAGTGTCATCATCCACCGCGACAAAGCACACGATTGGGGCCGTAAGATAGCGAGTAAACTGCGAGAGTTGATTCCGCGCCAACTCTTCGAAGTCGTGATCCAGGCAGCCATCGGGTCGAAGGTCATCTCCCGCGAAACAATCCGGGCCCTGCGCAAGAACGTAACGGCCAAATGCTACGGAGGTGACATCACGCGAAAGCGTAAGCTCCTAGAGAAACAGCGGGAGGGAAAGAAGCGGATGAAGCAGGTGGGATCGGTGGAGATCCCGCAGGAGGCGTTCCTCGCAGTGCTCCAGGTCGAATAGTGGCTCACGTCGTCGTCGTCCAGACGGGCTACCTGGGTGATGTTATCCTCACCACTCCGCTCTTGTCAGCGCTGGCCGAGCAACACGGCCAGGTGGACGTGGTCACGCGACCGGACGCCGTTCCGCTCGTCGAGACCCTCCCGGCTGTGGCTTCGGTCTTTCCTTTTGATAAGCGCGGGTCGATGCGAGGTGCCGGGAGCCTGTGGCGGTTCGCGGCGGCGCTGGGGCGGCGACAACACAGAACCGCTTACCTGCCACATCGATCGCTCCGCAGTGCCCTCATCCCCTGGGTTGCCCGCGTGCCTCGCCGGGTGGGATTCAACGACGCCCCAGGACGATGGCTCTATACCTCACGTTGACCGACTCTGACCACCACGAGGCCAACCGGGCGCTGCGGTATGGCGGCATAACCGCTCCGTTCGTCGTCGTCGCCCCGGGATCGGTGTGGGCCACCAAACGCTGGCCATACTTTCGAGAGCTGTCCGAGCGGATATCCTGTATACATCCTGTGGTCGTGATTGGCTCGCCGGCAGACCGCGGATTGCTCGATGATGCCCGTAGGGGTCCCGCTCCGTATCTCGACCTGGCCGGCCGCCTCCAGATCAGGGAGGCGGCTGCGGTAATCGCTAGGGCCGACGTGGCA
>JBDHDY010000076.1:0-12822 GCA_039591275.1 Gemmatimonadota bacterium
GTGGGAGCGCGAAAAGCGCAAAAACAGCCAGAGCGCCACCAAGACGCGCCGGCGCCGCACGGCTCGCCCCGCGAGCGAAAAGAAGGCCCCTGCGGCACGACCAAAGCGACGACGCCGTACGGCCGCGGAAGTTGCCGAACATGCCCGTGCCCAGGCTGTTGCCGAGGAGGAAGCTCGCGAGGCAGCAGCCGCGGTGGCCGAGGAAACCCTCCTGGTGGAAGTCCCTGCAGATGAGGACCTCACGCTCGAGGAGCGCGCCGCCGCACTGTTCGGAGAGCGTCCCTCCACCACCGAGCCCGTTGAATCGGCACCACCGGCTGCCGCCTCGGCCGCGGGAGCCGCCGTGGAGGAGCCTCCTGTCGCTCCAGTGACGCCGGAAACGCTGGTGGAAGAGCTACCGCCGGCGCCCGAGGAGGTCTCCGAGTCCGCCGGAAATCGAGGAAGTCGAGAAACCGCCGAAGAAACCGGCTAGGGTCTCCCGTCCCACCCCGGTGGCCACGGGACTCAAACCCGTTGCTTCGGCGACACCCGGCCCACCGGGCCCACCCGCCCCCACCCCTCGCTCAACCGGCCCCAGACCTGTGGCGTCGGCGGCGCCGGGTGATGTCGCCGAAGAACGGCGGCGTGACCGGAAGAAACGCGGCAAGAAGGGCAGACGCACCGAAGTTGACCGCGCCGCGGTCGAGGCCAACATCAGCCGTACCCTGGCTTCAATCAGAGGGGCCGGACCCAAGAAGACGACGCGGCGCCGAGAGGAAGGACCGACATTCCGCGAACGCGAGGAGCTGCGGCGTGCCGAAGAGCGTGAACGCGAAAAGACACTTGTTCGCGTCAACGAGTTCATTACCGTCTCGGAGCTTGCAGAGACGCTAAAGGTGAACTCGACCGACATCGTGACGTTCTGCTTCAAAGAGCTGGGGATGATGGTCACGGTGAATCAACGGCTCGACTTCGATCAGATCGAGCTAATCGCCAGCGAGTTTGGTTTCGAAGCACACCAAGAGGAAGAGTACGTTCCCGAAGCGGAGGTGGTGGAGGAGGTCGAAAAGGAGGAGAATCTGGAGCCGCGGCCACCTGTCGTCACCGTGATGGGACACGTGGACCACGGGAAGACCTCGCTGCTCGACCACATCCGCAAGACCAATGTCATTGCGGGGGAGGCGGGAGGAATCACGCAGCACATCGGCGCCTACCACGTAGAGCTTCCAAACAAGAAGGGGCTCTCGTTCCTCGACACACCGGGTCACGAGGCATTTACGGCGATGCGCGCACGGGGCGCCCAGGTTACCGATCTCGTCGTGTTAGTCGTGGCAGCAGACGATCAGGTGATGCCTCAGACTGTTGAGGCTATTAGCCACGCAAAGAATGCAGGCGTGCCTATGGTTGTAGCCATCAACAAGATCGACCTGCCTACGGCAAATAGTGAGAAGGTCAAGCAGGACCTGCTCCAGCACGAGGTGGTGCTCGAGGACTTTGGTGGCGACACGATGTGTTCGGCGATCTCTGCGAAAACCGGCGAAGGCGTGGAGGATCTGTTGGATAAGGTTTTGCTCCAGGCTGAGCTACTGGACAAAAAGGCCAACCCCAACCGCCGGGCCCGGGGAACCGTTATCGAGAGCAGCCTTGATCCCGGAAAAGGACCGATGGCTACAGTGCTCGTTCAGGCCGGCACGCTGGTACCGCAGGATGACTTCATCTGTGGTACGATGGCCGGACGCGTGCGGGCGATGTTTGACGAGCGTGGCAAGCGCGTAGATGAGGCAGGGCCGTCGATACCCGTTCAGGTGCTGGGTTTCGAAGGGGTTCCACAGGCTGGTGACAGCTTCGCCGTGGCGGAGAACCCACTGGAAGCAAGAGACATAGCGCAAAAGAGGCAGCGGCTGGATCGGGAAGCGGCCCACCGGCGCACTTCACGGGCTGTGAGCCTGGAGGACCTCTCAAGGCAGCTGGAAGAGGGGCGTGCCGAATCACTCAGGATCATCATCAAGGCTGACCAGGCGGGGCCCGCGGAGGCGCTGGCAGACTCATTCGCGTCTCTTTCGACAGACGAGGTCAAGGTCGAGGTCATTTCTCGGGGTGTGGGCGCGATTACGGAGGGCGACGTGGTCTTCGCGAAGGCATCCCGCGCCATCGTCATAGGCTTCCACGTCCGCCCGGACGCCAATGCGCGGGCCGCAGCGGAGCGTGAGCGGGTCGACGTCCGAACCTATCGAGTCATCTACGAGGCAGTGGAGGATGTGAAGGCAGGTTTGGAAGGTCTACTGGCACCGGAGGAGCGCGAGGTTGTGTTGGGCGAAGCCGAGGTCCTGCAGTTGTTCAAGATCTCAGGGATCGGCACAATCTGCGGGTGTCTGGTCCGTGGCGGCATTGTGCAGCGCGGTTCCCGAGTGCGCGTGTTGCGTGAAGGTGTGGAGATCTACTCAGGGACTGTGTCGAGCCTGAAGCGGTTCAAGGAAGATGTCCGAGAAGTCAAGGACGGGCTCGAGTGCGGCATCGGGGTCGAGAATTTCAACGATATCAAGGTAGGCGATATCCTCGAGGTGTTCAGCGTGGAGCAGATCGCGCGAACTCTCGAATCCATGGGGGCTGCGAAGGACGGCTAGGGTGGTGGTCGGCATTGTGACTTGGGAGCTGCACCTCAACGGTTGTCAGTCACTCAAAGACAAACGAAGAATCCTCAAGAGCCTCAAAGACCGGCTCCACCAACGCTGCAATGTTTCTGTGGCTGAAACCGGCCATCACGATTTGTGGCAACGAGCGGAGCTGTCATGTTGCGTTGCCGCAGCCGAAAGGCGGCACGCCGAATCGGTGTTGAGCACGGCAGACAATCTCGTGGAACGTGACCCCTTCGCACGAGTTATTGATTCCACAACGAGTTTTGTATGAGCGGGCGTCGCGTGGAGCGTGTGGCAGCGCAAATTCAGCACACAATCGCCGAAGCGGTGGCAACCAAGGTCAAGGATGCGCGCGTCGGGTTCGTCACCGTGACAGGCGTAACCCTATCTCCTGATCTTTCGCACGCAACGGTTCGGGTCAGCGTTCTGGGATCGGACGAGGAAAAGCAGAACACGCTGAGTGGCCTCGAGAGCACGCGGGGCTTTTTGCGGTCCCTGCTGGCTCGCACACTCCACCTTAGGGCAACGCCCGAGCTTCATTTCGAGCTCGATCGCGGCCTTGAACATGCGGCGCGGATCGAGCAGCTCCTGGACCAGATCAAGAAGGACGAGCGGGCAACCTGAACGACGGGTTCCTCCTCATCGACAAACCTGCGGGTCCCACATCGCACGATGTGGTGAGCACGGTGCGCCGGGCGCTCAAGGTGCGGCGAGTCGGCCACACCGGTACGCTGGACCCGTTCGCAACGGGGCTGCTGGTGGTCCTGGTCGGGCGAGCTACGCGCCTGGCCCGCTTCCTCGTGGGCCTGCCCAAACGCTACACCGGTGTTATCAGGCTGGGTGCCGCCACGGACACGCTGGATGGGACGGGAACCGTGGTGACCACGAGCGATGCGTGGCGGGAACTGAATGACGTGGCGATCGGGCAAGCGATGGCGTCGCTCACGGGCCCGCAGCGGCAGCAGCCACCAGCATATTCTGCCAAGAAGGTGCAAGGCGAGGCCGCACACCGCCGGGTGAGACGGGGAGAAACCGTGGAAATGCAAGACCAGGATGTGGTGGTGCACTCGTTCGACCTTACCGGACGCTCAGACCAGGATCTCGCCTTCGATGCCAAGGTGGGTGGCGGAACGTATCTGAGGGCGCTGGCAAGGGATCTCGGAGAGGACCTCGGGTGTGGAGCTCACCTCAGCGAGCTCAGACGAACGGAGGTGGGGCGGTTCTCGGTCGTCGACGCGATCTCACCGGATCAGGTTGAGGCAACCATGATACAGCAGCCGGCAGCTGCCGTGGGACACCTCCCCCGCCTGACGGTGGACGACGAGGAACGTGAGCGAGTGCGTCACGGACGGGCCGTTGACCAGCGTGAGGAGGGCGCCGGCCCCGTGGCCCTGCTATGGGGAGATGAGTTGCTGGCTATTGCCGAGCCAGATGAAGGACAGCTCAAACCGTGCGTCGTGTTGGCGGAATGAGTCCTGCCTCTGGGTCGGTCATAACGGTGGGCACGTTTGATGGCGTGCATCTGGGGCACCGGCGCGTGCTCGAGGAGATTGCTCGGCGGGCCCGGCGAGCCGGAAGGAACAGTGTGCTGCTCACCTTCGAGCCACACCCGTTGTCAGTCGTCAACCCACCAGCCGCCCCTCCACTCCTGACCCTTGGCAACGAACGCCGCGAGATAGTGGCTCAGTGCGAAGTGGATCTCGCCGTGTTCTTCCCATTCACACGCGAGTTGTCTCATTACTCACCGGCGCAGTTCATCCGCCTGCTCAAGGAACGCTTCCATCTCGAAGAGTTGGTCATTGGATACGATCATGGGTTTGGTCGGGGTCGCAGCGGTGACGTCACCGTATTGCGAAAACTGGGCAAGTCCATGGACTTTGCCGTGGATGTGGTGAAGCCGGTATCGGTCGAAGGGCGGACCGCTTCGTCAGCTCTGATACGCCGCGCCGTTGCGGGTGGGAACCTGGCAAGCGCCGCTCAGCTGTTGGGGCGGCCCTACTCCCTGACCGCCCCGGTCGTCCGTGGAGCCGGTCGGGGGGAGCGCATTGGGTACCCCACCATCAATCTCGAGTTACCGGACCGCCGTAAGCTCCTTCCCCCGGACGGCGTCTACGCTGTGCGGGTGGAGTGGCGGTATGGTGCCGCCGGAGGGATGATGCACGTAGGCCCGCGACCCACGTTCAGTGAGGCGAACCGGTCGCTGGAGATACACCTCCTCGATGTGAGCATGGATCTCTACGACGCCGACGTGAAGGTGTCGTGGCTGGCCAAGCTGCGCGATGTCATGACGTTCGCGTCGCCAGAAGCGCTCAAGGCACAGCTGGACCGGGACCGCGATGCCGCCTATGCTGCGTTGACAGGCTCTGGGGGGGCCGCTAGTCATTAGAGTTTCGTAAATACAGGCGTGATATATGTCGAGTATTCGTAACCGTCTCATCGTCATTCTTGTCCTGGTCTTGGCCTGCGCATATGGCCTGTTCCCCAGGCAGGTTACCCTCACCAGCATGGTGGAGGGACAGCTACAGGAGCGCCAAGAGACCAGGATTCCTTTGAAGCTTGGGCTCGACCTCCAGGGGGGGATGCATCTCGCACTGGAAGTCGACCAGAGCCGGGGAGCTGTGGCGAACCCCGCCGACGCACTAGACCGGGCACTCACCGTCATTCGGACCCGAATCGACGAGTTCGGCGTTGCCGAGCCTCTAGTGCAAAAGGTAGGCAGTGAGCGGATCGTGGTTGAGCTTCCAGGAATCGATGATCCGCAGCGGGCTCGCGACATCGTGCAGCGTTCCGCCTTTCTCGAGTTCCGGATCACGGATATGCAGGACCAGTTTCGAACGGCGCTCCCGTCGATCGATGCCGCTGTGCAGCGTGTTGGCGTATCCGATGAAGGTGCAGAAGAAGCTTCGGGGCTGCTCCAGATACTGCGTAGTGACACCACGCAGCAGCAGGACGACACGACTGCCACCGCAGATCCAACCACGCCTGGAGCATTTAGCAGCCTCCTTTTCCAGAGTGGTTCGGGCATCACTGGAGAGTTCTTGGTGCCTGAAGAGGACTTCCCGCGCCTCGACAGCCTTCTCAGCCTGCCGGAGGTAGAGCGCGCAATCCCGCGGGGCCTGGATTTACTTTGGGGTTCGGACCCTCTGTCACAAGGAGCCAGACCTTTTCGCGGTCTGTATGCGGTGGACAATCGGCCGATCATCACGGGCGAATACCTCTCAGACGCCCAGGCCCAGATCGATCCGGTGTTCAACCAGGCGGTGGTCAACTTCCAGCTGACGCGCTCGGGCGGGCGGATCTTTGGTCGTGAAACTGGTCGTCACGTCGGTGATTTCATGGCCATCGTGCTCGACGGTCGCGTCCAAGGACAGCCACCTGTGATTAGGAGTCAGATCCGCCGTCGCGGGCAGATCGAGTTGGGCAGCGCCAGCATTCAGGATGCTCAGGATTTGGCCCTGGTGCTCCGGGCCGGTGCGCTGCCGGCCCCCATCACTATCGTCGAAGAGCGCACGGTGGGTCCGAGCCTTGGGCGTGACTCAATCGATCAGGGTCGCAGGGCCGGAGTCATTGCGGCGTTGCTTGTAATAACAATCATCGCCGTCTACTACCGGCTTGCCGGACTCTTTGCCATCGGTGCACTGGCGTTTTACGTGTTGTTTGCGCTGGGCGGCTTGGCGAGCCTCGAGGCCACGCTCACGATGCCGGGGTTGGCAGGTTTCGTTCTTTCCCTCGGCCTTGCCGTAGACGCGAATGTTCTCATCTTCGAACGAATACGTGAGGAGTTGGCGCTCAACAAGACACCCCGTCTAGCCATCGACTCCGGTTTTCAGCATGCGATGCCGGCCATTATCGACGCCAACATCACGACGATCATCACGGCCGTATTCCTTTTCTACCTGGGTACAGGCCCGGTCAAGGGATTTGCGGTTACGTTGATCATCGGTATCATTGCGTCCCTCATTACCGCGGTGTTCGTCACGAGAACTTTGTTTCTCATCTGGCTGCAGCGGCGTAGCACTGTGACGGAGCTTTCGATCTGATGATTCGGTTTTTCGACAGAGCGGATTACAACATTCTTGGACGCCGCAAGATCGCGTTCGTATTGGCTCTCGCCTTCATGCTTCCCGGCTTGCTCTTGCTTGCCATTCGAGGTTTGAACGAGAGCATAGATTTCACGGGCGGAGTTCTGCTGCAGATCGAGACCAGCGGCGAATCGGTGACCACTGCCGACCTCCGTGCCGCATTGGATCGAGCGGGTCTCCCAGCTGCAGACATCACAACGGCCGGTGCTGCCAATCAGTTCACCGTACGGACCCGCCTGCAGGAGGAACAGGGAGAACAGGCCGCGGGCGAAACCACGCAGCAGACCAGGGAAGCGGTAGACACTGCACTTCGTGAGGCGTTCGGAGAGGGTAGCTACAACATCGTCTTAGCCGAAACCGTCGGGCCGAAGGTCAGCGGCGAGTTGAGGCGGCTGGCCATCTTGGCGATCCTAATGGGCTTCGGGGCGATTTTCATCTACCTGTCGTTTCGTATGGAATGGCGGTTTGGCGTCGCGGCAGTAATAGCGACAGTCCACGACATCTTGAGCACGATGGCGTTTGTGTCGTACCTGCATCTCGAGGTGTCGGTCATTATGGTGGCTGCGCTCCTGACGATCATCGGATATTCCCTCAACGACACCATCGTCACCTTCGATCGAGTGCGGGAGAATCTCCGAAAATTCAGGCGAGACAAATTGTTTGCGCTGTTGAATCGCAGCATCAACGAGACGCTGCCGCGTACAGTGTTGACGTCCGGCACGACGCTGGCAGCCTCCATAGCGTTGATCATCCTCGGGCCGCCGGTACTGCGCCCGTTCGCAATGGTGATCACCTTTGGGATCATCACAGGTACGTTCTCCTCCATCTTCATTGCGTCTCCGGTTTTGTTGCTCGTCGAGCAGAAATGGCCGGGAGAGGATGTGCGTGGTGCACGGACGATGACGAGTCGTGATGCTTCGGCAACTGACAAGCCCCAGCAAACCGCCAAGGCCAAACGCGGCAAATACCCGGTGGGTCAAAACCGCTGACCGAGACTTCGGGACACGACGGGGTCGGCGAGTGTGATGATCGACACGCACTGTCACCTGGGTGACCCGAAGTTCGATCACGACCGACGTCAAGTCGTGGAGCGGGCGCGCCGGGCGGGCGTCTCACACATGGTGATCGTCGCGGACTCGGAGCAGACGACCAAACAGGCGATCGAGTTGGCGCAGACTCTGGGGCTGTCAGCCACCGCCGGTGTACACCCCCATGAAGCCTCATCATGGACACCAGAGGTCGCCGCCCACGTGGAAACGGCGCTCGACGACCCTGTGGTGGTGGCCGTGGGCGAGACAGGGTTGGACTATCACTACAACCACTCCCCGCAACAAGATCAACGGCGAGCCTTCGCAGCCCAGCTGCAGCTAGGTGCTCGCTATGGCCTTCCAGTCGTGGTGCACTCCCGCTCCGCCGATGATGATATGGCCGCCATGCTTCGTGATACCGACGCCACCTACATCCTTCACTCGTTCAGCGCTGGACGGGCCGTACTCCAGGTAGCCCTTGACGCGGGCGCGTACGTGTCTTTCAGTGGAATGGTGACGTTCCGATCGTGGGCCGACGCCGACGCAGTCAGATCGGTGTCCGCCACCCGTCTCCTAATCGAGACCGATGCACCGTACCTTGCTCCAGTGCCCCACCGGGGCAAGCGCAACGAACCAGCGTTCGTGAGTTATGTTTTGGGTAAGATCTCTGAATTTCGAAACGAATCCGCTGAAGAAACCACCGAGCAGACAACCGCCAATGCGGTCAGGTGTTTTGGAAGCCGGGTTACCTTGACACACAGTGGGGAACTATGACAGCTACTGTGCCATCAGATATCGCTATCGCCCAAGAGGCGAAGCTGCGCCCTATTAGGGAAGTCGCGGCTGATCTGGGCCTCTCCACGGACGATATCATCGCATACGGCAATTACAAGGCAAAGATTCGCCTTGATCTTTTGAAGTCTCAAGAACGACGCGGCCGCCTCGTTCTGGTGACGGGAATCAACCCAACAGCGGCCGGGGAGGGGAAGTCCACAGTCAGCGTAGGCGTGACGCAGGCTCTCCAGAAAATGGGCAAGAGTACGGCACTCTGCGTGCGCGAACCAAGCCTCGGACCCGTTTTCGGCATCAAAGGCGGCGCCGCGGGCGGTGGCTACGCCCAAGTCGTGCCCATGGAGGATATCAACCTCCATTTCACCGGAGATTTTCACGCCATCTCCAGCGCCCACAACCTGCTGTCGGCCATGCTCGACAGCCACATCCACCACGGCAACGCGCTCGGAATCGATCCACGACGCATTACTTGGCCCCGCACAATGGACATGAACGATCGGGCACTGCGACAGATCGTCATAGGACTTGGCGGTCCACTGGGCGGGGTCCCGCGGGAGGAGCGCTTCGTGATCACCCCGGCGAGCGAGATCATGGCCATCATGACGCTCGCGCGAGATATGGAGGATCTCGAGGATCGTTTGGGCAACATACTCGTTGGCACCACGCGAGATCGAGAGCCCGTACGAGCCAGTCAGCTCAACGCGCAGGGAGCCATGACCCTGCTGCTCAAAGACGCCTTGCTGCCCAACCTCGTTCAGACTCTGGAAGGTGGCCCCGCCCTCGTGCACTGCGGTCCGTTCGGCAACATCGCGCATGGGTGTAATTCCCTCGTGGCTACGGAAATGGCCCTGCGGCTTGCGGACATCGTCATCACGGAAGCCGGGTTTGGAGCGGACCTCGGGGCAGAGAAGTTCTTCAACATCAAATGCCGCAGGGGCAATCTCAATCCGGAAGCTGCAGTCATCGTAGCCACGGTCCGGGCGTTAAAGATGAACGGCGGTGCGACAAAGGACGAACTGTCCGACCCGAACCCAGCTGCAGTCGAACGGGGTGTCGTGAACGTGGAGCGGCACATCGACAACGTGGCCAAGTTCGGCGTACCCATCGTGGTCGCACTCAACAGGTTCATAACGGATACCGACGAAGAGCTGGACATCATTCGACAGCGGTGCCTCGCCAAGGGTGTGGGGGTGGCACTATGTGAAGTGTGGGAGAAGGGCGGAGACGGAGGCGTCGAACTCGCTGAAGCCGTGCTGGGCCTGCTGGATAAAGGCGGGGCGAATTTCAAACCGCTGTACGACGCAAAACTCCCGATAAAGGAAAAGATCGAGATCATCGCGAAAGAGATCTACGGTGCCGACGGTGTGGATTTCCTACCCGCTGCAGATCGGGCGGCAAAACAGCTAGCCGGTTTCGGGTTAGGCGAGACACCGGTGTGTGTGGCCAAGACACAGTATTCGTTCAGCGACAACGCTACACTGCTAGGCGCGCCTACGGGATTTCGGATCGGCATCCGCAACATCTACCCTTCGGCAGGCGCCGGCTTCGTGGTAGCCCTGGCAGGTGATATCATGACCATGCCCGGTCTGGGCAAGAAGCCTGCGGCGGAGAAAATGCGGGTCGACGCAAACGGCGTAATCGAAGGTCTGTTCTAGAACTCTGGGAGGAAGACGAAAAAAAGGTCTGTTCTAGAACTCTGGGAGGAAGACGAAAAACATGGAGAGGGTATCGACCAACACAGCACCCGAAGCAATCGGTCCGTACAGCCAAGCAATCATAGCAGGCGACACCGTGTACGCCTCGGGGCAGATTGCCCTCGACCCCCAAACGATGGAGGTCGTGGGCGGCGACGTCGTCGAGCAGACGACTCGTGTGCTCGAGAACCTCGCCGCCGTGCTCAAAGAGGCGGGGAGTAATCTCCAGCGTGTCGTGAAAACCACGGTTTATCTCGCGGATATGGCGGACTTCCCCGCGATGAACGCAGAGTATGCCAAGCACTTTGGAGACCACCGACCCGCTCGTGCAACGGTCGAGGTTGCTGGTCTGCCGAAGAACGTAAAGGTAGAAATCGACGCGGTGGCGTTGGTCGGCTGATTCGGGGGCGAACGGGGGCGGATTGGGCCTGGTGGCCTGCGCGGTCTTCAAAACCGTAGGGAGGTGCCATCGGTGGCTCCGGTGGGTTCGATTCCCACACGCTCCCGCCATTATCCCGCCCCCTCCACCCCCCCGCCGGGCGGACAGGCGGGCAGGCGGGCCGTACCCATCCCAGCGCCACCCCGGCGGCCAGCTGCCAGCGACCCGCTGCCTGCGGATGGTGGAGCGGCGCTCCGAAACGCTCGGTGACAAATGGGTACCAAAGGAACCTGTGGGAGGTTCACCCACACTCAAGCTTGAGAGGCGATGTTGACCCCAACTGTGAAGCCCACGAAGGAGATCGACTGGAACAACCTGCTGGCTACCTACCGGTCACCGTCGCCGTGGCGGAGCCTGTTTCAGCTCGGCAACACGGTGGTGCCGTTTGTGACGATCTGGCTAGTGATGTTGTGGAGTCTGCAGTACGGGTACTGGATCACGCTGTTGTGGGCCGCGCCAGCCGCACTGCTGCTCATGCGGCTCTTCATCCTACAGCATGACTGCGGACATGGATCCTTTTTCAAGTCACGCCGCGCCAACGACTTCCTAGGGTTCATTCTCGGCGTAGTGACGCTCGTCCCGTACACATACTGGCGCAGGACGCACGCCATCCACCACGCGACCTCCGGAAATCTGGACCTGAGAAATTTCGGGGACATCGACACACTGACCGTTAAAGAGTATCTGTGTCTCTCCAAGCTGAAGCGCCTGCGTTACCGACTGTACCGACACCCTGCCGTCATGTTGCTGGTGGGACCCGCGTACCAGTTCATTTTGAAGCACCGCCTTCCGCTGGACATACCGAAATCATGGAAGCGCGAGTGGGCCAGCGTGCACCGGACCAACCTGGCCCTGCTGCTCGTTGTGACAACCTTGTGGCTCACGATCGGGATGCAGCGGTTCTTGTTGGTCCAACTCCCCATCACGGTCATCGCGGGCTCCGTCGGAGTATTCCTTTTCTACATTCAGCACCAGTACGAGGACACGTATTGGCGGTACCGCGAAGCGTGGAACTATTACGATGCTGGGCTGCAGGGTAGCTCTCACTACATCCTTCCGAAGGTCTTTCAGTGGTTTACTGGCAATATCGGCCTGCACCACATTCATCATCTGAACAGCCGGATTCCCAACTACTATCTACAGCGGTGCTTCGATGAAAACCCCGAGCTTCACCAGGTCACGCAGTTGCGGTTCCGGCAAAGCGTGAGGACGTTGTGGATGACCCTGTGGGATGAGGAGGGCCGGCGGTTGGTAGGATTTCGGGACGTGAAAGACATCCGCAAGCGGTGGGAGGAGTCACCAGGGGAATGCGCACCGATAACGCCGACGAAGCCTGATGTTGTACCGCGCGCGTGGCGATGAACTCCGGCGACACAGCTGAGTTCAATCGGTCACCATGCTCAGAGGACATGAGGCTGTCGATCTCGCATCAGAACCGATCGAATCGGATCCTGCCGCCGCTGGCCATTGTCGCGGCGGTCTTTCTTCTGTTGGGCCCCGCCGTTCCGGCAGTCGCCCAGATCCCAATACCGGGACAGCCTCCTCAGCAAGCCCAACCCCAGCCGCAAGACACCATCGAAGTAGAAGTTTTTCGGGTTGAACCACCGGTTTCCCCTATGGGTGCACTGTGGCGCTCGCTCCTCCTCCCCGGATGGGGACAGGCCGCTTTGGGTCGCCGTGTCACCGGCGCCTTCTTCGTTTTCTGGGAAGGCGTCACACTGGGCATGACCATCAAGTCCGCTCACCAGCTCTCATTTCAGGAGAGCACTGATGCGGAAACCGTGGAGGCCAAGAGGCAGGAAGTCCAGGATTGGGCGGTGTTGCTCGCCTTCAACCACCTCATGGCAGGTGCCGAGGCCTTCGTGTCGTCCATGCTCTGGGATTTTCCAGACGAACTCAAGCCATCCCCACTGTTTGGTCGTTAGTTGTTAGTAATTAGTTGTGAGGTGCTGGCCACCGGCTCATAGCCTTTCGGTCTTGGGCTGAGTCACCGGTCCGACCACAGCTAACTGGCAATTACTAACAACTAATTGCTAATGACTAACAACTGAATCTCCGCAACTCCGGCCCCTCCGGGGTAACCAGCGCAAAACACCGCTCCTCCATCCAGACCCCGGGATTGAGGTACCATCTTCCGGCATCCACCTCGACGAGGGCCGAGCGATGGGTGTG
>JBDHDY010000077.1:0-9806 GCA_039591275.1 Gemmatimonadota bacterium
CGTAGCATGTGCCCCTGGATCCGGACGCTCTTGCCGACCCGTGGGAGAAAGATCCACATCGCGTCGGCACGCCGCAGAAACCGACTCCCGGCATCGCGGGCGGGCGAAGTGAATTCGAGGAACGATTGATCGGTCCCCTCTGACCATGCGTCGTACACCAGGTTGCGGGTATCGCCATCGCGATACGTGATCGTCATCCTGGCCTTAGTACGCGCCGTCCGGATCGTCATGTTTGCATCTACGCGCGCCAAGATCTCCCGCGGCGATGGCTGAGCCTCTGTCACTCGAGCCGTGGCCAAATTTAGTACTGCGGCCAACATGGGAGAACTCCAAACAGTGAATGCCCAGCTTCGCTTTATGTACTCGTTCATCCTCTCAATGCCTCTGCCGGCGTGCGACGCACCGCGCGCCAGGCCGGGTAAATTGCCGCCAATCCAGCGGTGAACATGCCCGCCGCTGCAGCGTACAGAACATACGAAAATTTCCAGTCGGGGTAGAGGATGCCCTGGAACGGCAGATCGATGGCGCGGGTCGCTCCCGTGATGTTGATGCCGCTGTACTCGAGCCAGATCCCGACGCCGCTACCCAGGATGCCACCGGCGATTGCACCGAGCAGACCGATGGCAACACCTTCAGCCAGGATCAGCTTCACGAGGTCACTGCGCCGCATGCCGAGCGCTGCTTGCATGCCGAATTCGTGGGTGCGTTCCATTACCGTCATCAGCATCGTGTTGATGATGATTAGACATGCCATGAGCAGCATGAGGAAGAGGATCACTCCCAGGACCGGTTTCACCATGTCGAGCATGCGCACGATCTCTCCCTGGTCTCTCCAGGAAAGCACCTCGAGCGAGTTCGCAGACAGTCCGTGTAGCTGACCGCGAATGTCCCGCGCCAGTTCGTCGGCCCGCTCGGGGTCTATCGCAAAGACGACTATCTCCGTCGTAGCATCCTGCAGATCGACCATGGCCTGCACCTGATCGAGCGGCGCGATCAGAAACGTGTTGTCGAAGTACGCCATGCCGGACGCGATGAGGCCCGTCACCGCGAGCCTGGCGCCGCCCAACGAGCGGTATGCGGTTTGGCCGAGCAGCGTGATCGTGTCGCCGACGTTCACCTGCAACTCTTCGGCGAACTCCCTGCCCACCATGACCTCAGGGCGGCCGGGTTCGGGCAAGCGACCTACCGCCGCCATGGCCGATGGGTTGAGGTAACCTTCCTCGCGCGCTAGGTCGATGCCGAGAAGCAAACCGGGACGGTTCGAACTGGCACCGTCAACGAGCACTGCTGTGCGTATCCTCGGGAGCGCTTCTTCTACTCTGGGATTCGACCGTACAACCGGCAGCAGGTCCGTTAGCCGCTGAATGTTCAGGTGCAAGGGTAGGAACCGGGCCCGCTCGGTGTAGCCCTCTTCACGAATGCGAACGTGCCCCGACTCGGTTCTTGCATAAGTGTCGAGCACGTTGTCGAGCAGCCCGTTGATGTGAGCTTGCCCGTAGGTCAGCGCAGCCACCGCCACCATCACGGCCGAGACCGTAAGGAGCGTGCGGCGCTTGTTCCGCAGTGTGTTGCGCCACGCCAAGCGACGCAGTGGGATTCTTCGTTTGATGCTAGACATAGCGCAACGCCTTTACCGGGTTCTGCCTGCTTGCGCGCGCCGCCGGGTAGAGCGAAGCGACGGCTGCCAGCACTCCCGTGAGTAACCAGCTCATGACGAAGCTGCCCATGTCCATGGCGGGATAGAGAATTCCCTTGACCGGATACCCGATGTCCATGTCGCCGTAGAGCGCCTGCAGGTCGATGCCCACGTCAGCGAGCCAGAGGATTAAAGCGAGCGCGGCGAGCGAACCCAAAGCCCCGCCCAGCAGGCCAAGCAGTGCTCCCTCTGCGAGGAAGAGTTTCCGGATACCAGAGCCCCGCAACCCCATGGCCATCAGCATACCGATCTCCCGAGTGCGCTCGTATGCCGCCATCAGGATTGTGTTGGTGATGCCGACCAGCGCGAGGATAACGAAGATCCCAAGAAAGATCTGCTGGCCCGTGCGCTTCATCTGTGCGAACGCCAGGTAATCCTCCTCGGCGTCGCGCCAGCCCTTTACTTCCATGCCGTCTAGCCCGGCGACCGCTTCCTCCAGGCGTACCAGCATAGCGGACTCGCGCCTCATGGAGCTGAAGCGCACGGCCAACTCGGTCGCTTCCTCCTCCATGTCGAGCATGTTTCTCGCAGTTTCTAACGGGAGCAGAAAGGTGTTCTGATCGATCAGCGGGTTGCCGGTTCCCACCAGGCCGACGATTTCAAGATCCAGCGCCTCGTAGGCACCGGCCTTGGTTTTGGCCAGGGCGGTCAGCCAGTCACCGACCGACACATCAAAGAGCTCTGCCAGACCACTACCCAACAACACGCCGTCTTCGCCAGGCGTGAGATACTCACCCTCGATAACCGCCTGCGGGATGCGGAACACATCGGTGTCGCTTCCGGTTACATCGATGCCCGTACCAAGGCACTGAACCAGATCAGCGCCGTTCGAGAGTTGAGCGGAAAACACCAGTCGTGGAGTTGTGGCGTCAACGCCATCGACGGCTTCGACGGCAGCCTGCACGGCCTGCAGGTCCCGCAAAGCACGATCGAGTGGCAACTCGTCGCGGTTTGGGAAATAACCTTCCGCGTAGAGCTTGGCGTGTCCGGTTTGGTAGTTGATCAGGTTGTCGTACGATTGTTGCTCGATCCCGATCATAAAGGACGTCATGAGCTGAAGCAGCAGGACGGCGAGCGAAACTGTCGTCGCGGTGATCCAGGTGCGTCGGCGGTTGCGCTTGAGATTGCGCCAGCCCAGACGAACGATCGCCCAGGCGCTCAGCGTCCCGGGATGCGTATCAGGAGTCATGGCGGCCTCCGTTGCCGCTCTCGTCGGACTCGACCATGCCGTCTCGCAAGCGCACCAGGCGGGTCGCGCTCTCCATTACCATGGGGTCGTGCGTCGAGAAGACAAACGTGGTTCCGTGCCGCTCGTTCATCGACCGCATGAGAGCTATGATCTCCCCGGCGGTGCCGCTGTCCAGATTCGCTGTCGGCTCGTCCGCGAGCACGAGTGTCGGGTCTTTAACCAGCGCTCGTGCGATCGCCACGCGTTGTTGCTGCCCTCCGGAGAGCTCCGTAGGACGGCGGTCGGCCAAGTCACCGAGCCCGACCTCTGCGAGAATCCGCTCCACGCGCTCCTTGCGTTCTTGCTTGTCGGTGACGCCCTGCAGCTGAAGCGGTAGCTCGACGTTCTCCCGCACTGTCAACACCGGAATCAGGTTGAACGTCTGAAAGACGAACCCGAGGTGAGTGTTGCGGAAATCAGCCAGTGTCTTGGCCGAAAGACCCGCAGTTGTCCGGTCACCGATCTGGATGGTGCCTGATGTCGCGGTGTCCAGTGCGCCCAGCAAGTTGAGAATCGTAGTCTTGCCCGATCCCGATGGGCCCGCGATCGACAAGAAGGCGCCAGCATCGATCTCGAGGCTCACGCCCCGCACGGCCGGTACCTCCATTCTCCCGAGCTGGTAGGTCTTGTATACGTCTGTCAGACGTGCTGCCACAGCCATTGGATTCCTTCTTTCGTGTAAGCTCCGTCAGTGCTCGATGCGGCTCTCGAATGGTACGGCAAACAGCTCTCGATCGTCCTCGTGGATCAGCTCCATTGCTTTGTCCCCGAGGAGAGCCAGCACCCGAGGGAGATACAGATCGGTTCGTAAGTGGTGTTCCGCAACAAAGACAAAAAGTGGACTGCCCGTCCAGGAAGCCCGCGCACGATTCTCCGTCAGCAACTCGCCGATCAGTGCCTGGCTACCATCGATCACCATGACGAGCCAGAGACCCTCCAGCTGTTCGCTGGCCCGTTCAGGCATTGGGGACACGACCACTCGGCCACCCGGTAGGTCGAGCGCGCTGGTAGAGTACAGCACCACCTGCACACCGCGATCGACTGCCCGCCCGAGGACGGGTTGGACAGCCGGATAGGTGGCTGGCTGGAGTGCGAGATAGACCCGCTGTTCCGCCTGCTCGATCATCTCAATGACCTTCGCCATCACATTGCCGTGGCCGTCGATGTTCCAGACGTGTTCGAGGGCCGAGCCTGAGTCGAGAGTCGGGAGGTCGTCTTTGAGAGAATCGACCAGGTCCAAGTGGTCGCGTTGCAGTTGGTCGAGGAATTGAGGCGCCGGAACCGGCGCGTACTTGGTCCCTGTTTCCTGGCGCAGGGTCATCGCGGCGCCGCGCCCCACGAGCTTGCCCAATACCTCGTAGATCATGGAGCGGGGAACGCCCGATGCCTTCGAGATTTGATACCCGGTTGAAGGACTATCCTCGAGAAGGGCGAGATAGGCCTTGGCCTCATATTCTGAGAAACCAAGCCTCACCAATCTGCCCACTGGGTCGCCACTCACCGCATCACATCTCGTAGGAGTTAGTACCCTAACTAAGACGTTAGGAAGCTAACCACTACACCTTGGAGAAGCAACGGCCAGGGGTTGCCCCTGTTCGCCACCGCTGGTTATAATCGATGCAGATAAGTTTGCAGTACAAACTAATTGCCAGCTCAGACTAACTGTTGGGCTTAGGGATCTCCGGAATGCAAGACATCAACCTGAAGGAATTAGAGCGAAAAGCCTGGAAGTCGTATCACCAGGATGGCCTGTGGGACGTTTTTATCGGCATCATGCTGCTGTCTTTGGGTGTTGCGGCGCTCACCGATTCGACCACGGTGCACGTGGTGCTGACGCTTACGGCCCTTGCCGTGTTCTTCGTCGGCAAGCGGTTTGTCACCGTGCCTCGTATGGGTCTCGTCGAGTTCGGCGCCGAGCGGAGAGCCAAAAAAGCGAAGATCGCTGCTGTGCTCTCGGTGACGTTCCTTCTGGGGTTGGTGCTCTACGTAGTGGTCACACTCTCCAGTGGGGCGCTGGATTGGATGCGCGATCAGCGCGTTCTGTTTCCCGTGGGGGTGGGCGTGATGATGATGTCGGTCTTCAGCATGATGGGCTGTTGGATGGATTTCGGACGCATGTACCTCATCGGGCTGGCGTTCGCGCTGGCGTTCACGAGCATGATGCTGCTCCACAACCCAATCGTGTTCTTCATTGCGGGCGCGGCCGTGCTGGTTCCGGGACTGTTCATCTTCGTGCGTTTTCTCCGCCGGTACCCGCTGCCACCAGAGCCCGAAGCCCGGGGGACTCGATAAGTCGCGGAAGCGAGGACGTCACGTGCCCAAGCTACTGGATCTCACTAAACTCGAGCGTAGGGCGTGGAAGTCGACATACCAAGACGGCCTCTTTGACATGATGCTGGGCGTCATGCTGCTGCAGGTGGCCATTGGGCCGTGGCTCTACGACCGCGGCGTGCCGGTACCCTTGACCTTGACTGTCATGTTTGCGTTTGCGGCGCTCGCGGTGCTTGGATTCTTGGCCGGCAAGAGGGTCGTCACCACGCCGCGGATCGGCATGGTCGAGTTTGGCCCGGAGCGCAAAGTAAAGAACAAAAGAGCGATGATCTTCCTTTCGATCTCGCTGCTCGCGGGCATGATCTGGTTTGGTGTCGCGCTGATGGGGCTTACCGGGATTGCTGACCTCGCCGGTTGGATTGTTCCCGCAGGCATCTTCGGTGTGCAGGCCATCGTCATCTTCAGCTTGCTGGCCTACTTCTTGGACCTCAGTCGTCTGTATCTGTACGGTTGGCTGTATGCGCTGGTGTTCCCGGGCCGGATCATTTCGGTGGAGTATCTTGGGATAAGGGATGCATTTGCGGTGCTTGCCCCCGCCGCCGTCATGGTGATCATAGGGGGCGTCTTGTTTGTGCGGTTCTTGCGGCGCTATCCGCTCTCGGCGGAGTACCGCCCGGCGGAGGGGACGCCCGATGGCCGAAGCTGAGCCCGGCGGTGATCCTGTGGCGCCACTCGCCAACATCGACCGGCTCATCCACGAGCCGGCCCGCCTGCTTATCATGTCCTATCTCTACGTCGTGGATAGCGCCGACTTCTTGTTCCTGTCGCGACAGACCGGCATGACATTCGGAAACCTGTCGTCTCACATGAGCAAATTGGAGGTGGCCGGTTATGTTGAGGTGGAGAAGAAGTTCGTGGGCAAGAAGCCCCAGACAATGCTGCATCTCACGCAGCAGGGGCGTGCGGCCCTCGAGCGGTATCGGACGGGTATGAGACAGATGCTCGACGAGCTGCCGGGTGCGGGGTAGGGGAACGACGGCGAAGATTGATACACGGACCCTCGGCGTTTCCAATCCTCTGGATGGAAAGCACAAAGATGCTCTCTCAGAATAAAACGGCCCTTCGTGTGTAAGTATGGCAAAAGGGAGACGCAAATGTGCGACGAGCGAACGGCAGCAATATGGGAGAGCGAAGGTGCCACATGATCGGGTGCGGCCTGGCATTCGGGCGAACGTCGCTGTTCTTCGGACGGGATATCATGATCCGGGCAGCGGGGATCTTGCCAACCCGTTCCCTTCCTGTTCGGGGAAACCGCATAAGGTCCTTTGGGCCCGACTACCATCTGTTTGATGATCGCGGCGACCTGCTGGGTACGATCGCCGCTGTGCGTGTGCCTCCGATCGTCGCCAAGAACGCGCCGACGTTCTTTCTAAGGATGAAGCGACACATCACGTGTGATTATGGAAATAGGGGTGTACATAGATGAAACAGAGGTACGCATGCGCCTCAGCGCTCGTGGCAGTGGCGGTTACCGCCTGTGCCGGAGGCGATGGGGTGTGGACGGGTACCGTGAGGGACAGCGCGGGAATCACTATCGTTTCAAACACCGACGACGGTGTCTGGACGGCGTCCGATCGGTGGAGAGTGGAGGAGGATCTTCGTATCGGCGCGGCCGAGGGCGATCCCGAATACCAGTTCGGCCAGATCGGTGCGAGAGGAATTGCGGTAGGCTCCGATGAGCGGATCTTCGTGCTCGACGCCCAGGGCCAGCACGTCAAGGTCTTTTCTGCGGAAGGCGTGTACCAGAGCCGGATAGGACGCCCGGGGGGCGGCCCCGGTGAGATTAGTACCGGGGCGAACTTCCTCATGATAGGCCCGGGGGATACGCTCCTCGTGGTGGACCTCGGCAATCAGCGAATCAACCGCTACCTCGCTGACGGTTCAGATGCGGGAAGTTTCCCTCTAGCCATCGAGCAGCAGGGCCTGCCGCTCAACTTCTCGTCCACTACGTCGGGCTTGCTTGCAAGACAGTCTCGACCGCTGGCGTTGCCGGGACGCCCTGCGACCGACAGTCTGGATGCCGTAGTGGCCTTCACGTGCGATGGGTCCGTCACCGATACGCTGCTGAAGTTCCAATCGGGTGGGACGCTCTCGTTGGGTGGTAGCACACCGGAGTTGAACCTGTTTTCCGCAGAGCCGGTGTGGGAGCTGGCGGGAGGCAGGCAGGTGCTACACGGGGTGAACGACGATTACCGGATCGGACTCTACGCTGCCGACGGCAGCCTGGCACGCGTGATCACGAAACCGTTTGAGCGGACTGCCATCGGTGAGCGCGACCAGCAAGCCGTCATGGGATTCTTGGAGAGAGCGTGGACGGATGCTGGTGTTCCGCCGCAGGCGCTAGCGCAACTCCGCGGCATCGTGCACTTCGCGGAGTCCTATCCCGCCTTTGCGCGCGTCGCCGCCGGTCCTCGCGAAAGCGTCTGGGTGCAGCACGTGCAGTCGGTCTCCGCACTCAGCGATGAGGAGTACGAGTCGTACAATCCGCTGGAAGATACCGGTGCACCGGATTGGGATGTGTTCGATTCACAGGGCAGGTTTCTGGGGATCGTCACAATGCCCGCACGCTTTCAACCGCGCCAATTTGTGGGAGACAAGATCTACGGCGTCTGGCGCGACGACCTCGATGTGCAGCACGTCATACGCCTGCGCGTGATTGGAGTGTAAAGATCGGGGGAGATGCATGCGTCAGCCCGCGACGCATGCATCGCTCTTGTGCGCGGTAGATGTCTACCGCGTGAATCGCCTCCGGATAATCACCTTGTTGATGGCGTGAATCACACCGTTGTTCGCGATGATATCGGGCTCCACCACCGAGGCGTCCTCCACCTTGATGTCATCCGACGTGTCGATGCTGAGGCTGGCTCCGCTGATGGCGTCGAGGCTCGCAACAGCCGGCAAATCCGCAGCGATGTAGTGGCCTGACACAATGTGATTCTTCAACACCCATGCAAGTCGCTCGGTGTCATCCATGAGTTCATCGAGCGCCTCCAGTTCGGCAAACGCCTTGTCAGTGGGTGCGAACACTGTAAACGGGCCCTGGCTGCGAAGCGTGGCGTCGAGCCTCGTTTGCTCGAGTGCCATGCCCAGGGCGGAGAAGGATCCCGAGGCAGCTGCCGCGTCCACGAGGTCCTTGTCCTGCCCTGTTAGCTCCGGGGGAATGAGCTCCGATTCGACAGTTGGACGTTCGCTCTCTTTTGTTTCGTCGGTTGCCGGAGCATGGTGCTCGATGGGCGGGGTTGCCGTCGCTGCCGGGGGTGGCGCTTGCGCCGTGTCGTTGGGACGTGGTTCTGGCGGCGCTTCCGGCTCGACGGCCTGTGGGGCAGGCTCGGCGGGTTCCTCTGGCTGCGGTTCTTCTCGCTCCGACTCCTCTGGCGTACTCCCCTCGGCGACGTCCCGTGTTGCGAGGTCCTCTGCGGCTGCTGAGTCCGCGCCGCCTGTCTGAGCGGCGGCTGAGGCCTCGGGTTCTTCCTTTGTCTGGTCTTCTTCCTCGGTGTGGGTGGCCGCAGGCTCCGGCTCTTTGTCAGTGCCTCCGGTGTCGGCGTTGCTGTCGTCTTCCTCTTCCTTCTCCTCCTTCTCGCGGGGAGGCTCGGGGAAGACGAGCTTGAGGATCACCAAAACGCCCACGGCGAGAGCCACAAGGCGGGGGAGCGACCGATCGAACATGAACGACATTCCTACTGCAAGCGTCAGTGAGAATCGAGTGCGGAAGAGCAGGTCTTTGCGTGGCGCGTCGATCCTGTGATTCTCTCCCAAGAAGCTAAATATATAGAGGAGGAGGCGTTATCCGACATTCTGCGGCTTGTCTGCAACACCGGATAGTCGTAACGTGGTGTGGCTCGGGCGCCACAACCTGTCTCATCAACGACTGGAGTCCGCGCGAGTGGATACGTTAACCGTTGGCCTTGCTGCTGTCGTGTTATTTCTCGGCGTAACCGTGATCGTGCTGCTGCTGCGTCGGCCAGGAAGCGGACCTCCGGCAGGCATGTTTCAGCAGCAATTGATCGAGCTGCGGAATCGCTTGGACACGCTGGCGACGACGCAGCGCGATGTGTCGACTGTGTTAGCCGAGGGTCGCGCGGAGCAGGCCCAAGCCCTGTCGCGTCAGGTCACCGAACTCTCGAGCCTTCTCACCCGGCAGCTCGAAGCGACCCGGGCAACGGTTGACCACCGGTTGGCCGATACGGGCAATGCGGTGGCGGATGTGCGCGAGCGCTTGGGGCAGCTCGGCGAGGCCACGAAGCGGCTGGAGAACCTGGGTGCGTCAGTGGCCGAGGTGCAGGAGCTTCTCAAGGTTCCCAAGCTGCGGGGAACGCTGGGCGAGGTGTGGCTCGAGGAGATATTGCGGCAAATTTTCCCCAGTTCGCTCTACCACACTCAATACACCTTCAGCTCGGGAGAGCGAGTGGATGCGGCCCTCGAACTCGGTGGGCGGATGGTGTGCATCGATTCGAAGTTTCCCTTGGAAGCGTGCCAACGCATGATGGCTGCCGATGGTGATGCGGCGGAGAGGGAACGCAAGACGTTTCAGCGGAGTGTCAAAGCACGCAT
>JBDHDY010000078.1:0-11625 GCA_039591275.1 Gemmatimonadota bacterium
TCGAAACCGCTTTGGTCGAGATCCCGGGGGCGTATCACAACATCTCCAACCGCCCCAGCCAACTGATCGCCAAGGTGCTCAACACCATAGCATGGTTCAAGCGATATGACCGAGCTCCTCGGCCGGTGAGTGAGCCGGATTGATGCCTTCGTGGCCTCCCGCAAGTAGGCTAACGCATCCACACGCATCCGGACCTGTACGAGAGGAGCGGGGGTACTAATCCGGGCGCCGGATGAAACCTTCTGATCCATCAAACCATCAAAAAGAACAGGAGGCTGGAGCACGCGGCGGGAGCGTGAACTACGCTCGCAGGCGCGGGCTCTCAGTGCGCCCGTCAGGAGACCAGACTGCGACCACAGCACTTGACCTGAACCCTCGGCGTCAGGGGAGTGTAACGACCCTTTTTACTGGAGGAGCTGCATGACACGCCTTAAGCGACCCATCAGAGTCGCTCTTCTGCTTTCTCCGTTCCTGCTAGCCGTTGCGAACGACACCGCCGCCCAGAATCCAGGGGGAGCCGTCCGGGCGCTCGAGCGGCCCGTTGCGAATCCCGTGGTGGCCTCGCCCGGCTACCGCCGCGCCGTCGCGCGCGGCACCCGCACCATGGACGGCGTACCCGGCCCCGGCTACTGGCAGCAGTCGGCCCACTATACAATCGCCGCCAGGCTCGATGTCGCCGAGAAGCGGCTCGAGGGTACCACGCGCATCCTGTACCGCAACGCGTCGCCGGACTCGCTGCGGCGGCTGGTGGTGCAACTCATACAGAACTTCCATCGCCGAGATCACGGGAGGGTACGCGCTCACGCGCGTGGCTGTGGCTGGCGAGGCGCTCGAGGAAGTGCGCCCGCTACGTGGCCCCGGCTACGTGACCAGCCAGACCAACCTTCTCATCAACACACCGTCCCCCGTCCCACCGCGCGACTCAGTTGTATTGGAAATCGATTGGAGCTTCAAGATCCCACAGGTCGGCACCGGTGGGCGGATGGGTTGGAACAGCGACGACTTCTTCTACCTGGCCTACTGGTATCCGCAAATGGCGGTGTACGACGATGTGGTGGGCTGGCATACGGATCCCTTCATGGGCCTGGCAGAGTTCTTTTCCGGGTTCGCCGAGTATGACGTCACGCTCGACGTGCCGCAGGGTTGGCTGGTCCAGGGCACCGGCGAGCTGATGAACGAGCAGGAGGTGCTTCAGGACAACATCATTGAGCGGTTGCGCCAGGCCGAAGTGAGCGACACAGTCGTGCACGTCATCACGGAGGAGGACTTCGCAACGGGCGGAACGCGCGAGGGTTCCCAGGGTCGGCTCCTCTGGCACTTCGCCGCGGACTCGGTGCGCGACGCGGCATATTCGATCACCCGTGCCTCGCAGTGGGATGTTGTGCGTGTAAATGTTGGCGACCGCAATGGCGACGGCCAGCCCGAGTACTCGCGTGCCGAGGCTATCTTCCGGCCAGTGCATGAGCGCTGGCACCAGACGGCCCGCTACGCAGAGCACAGCATTGCATTCCACTCGCGCCACACGGGTTTTCCCTACCCATACAGCCACGCGACTGCGGTCGAGGGCACAGGGATCATCGGGGGCGGAATGGAGTTCCCGATGATGACGATCATTGGTGGATACGACCAGGGGAGTGACCGGGGGATGTACTCAGTGACCGCCCACGAGCTGGCGCACAACTGGTTTCCGATGGTCGTCTCAATCGACGAGCGACGCCGGGCGTGGATGGACGAGGGAACCACCGACTACAACTCGCCACAGCGGACTTTTTCCCGGGATACAACGGCGAGCGGGGAGAGTTCGCCGGATACGTGAGCTTGGCGCGCACGGGATACGAGGGCGCGCTGATGCGGTATTCGGACCGTCTTGACACGCCTAGCCACTACGGCGTTCACGCGTACACTAAGCCCGGCTCGCTGCTCATCAGCCTGCGGAACATGCTCGGCGAGGAGACATTCAACCGGGCCTACCAGGGGTACATCCGCACGTGGGCGTGGACCTCTCCTGGTTCTGGCAGACCTGGTACTACGAGACGTGGGTGCTGGACCAATCGGTGGCGAGCGTTGCCGCAGATCAAAGCGGCACAGAGATCGTGGTTCGCGACATTGGCGACGCGGCAATGCCGGCGCGCGTCACCATCACCTTGGCGAGTGGCGACACGCTAAAGGGCGAGATTCCGGTGACCACCTGGTTGAGTGGGACGCGGACGGCCAAGGTGACCGTCCCGGCCGGGCAGGAGGTAGTGCAGGTAGAGATCGATGCGCTCCGGGAGTTTCCGGACGTAATGCGCAAGAATAACATTTGGGCAGCCGCGGCGGAGGCCCTTCCGTCAACCCTCCCACCCGCTATTCGGAACGACCTGGTACGTAACCGTACCCCTCTGCTCGAGCAGGGCTATCGGGCCGAAGGTGAACTGTTGAGCGGTGCGGCCCGTCACGGTGGTAGCGAACAGCGCACCGTCACCTTGGAAGCGGGAGTACAGTACGCAATCCTTGCGGTGTGTGACGAGGAATGCGTTGACATAGATCTACAGATCTCGCACCCCTCCGACTCGACGCTGGCTGAGGACGTGCAACCAGACGACACACCGGTGCTCGAGTTCACGGCGCCTGTGAGCGGTTTATATGAGCTCGACCTCGTCATGTACAGGTGCCAGGCGAATACCTGCGCCTGGGGAGGGCAGATCTTCCGGCGCTAGTAGTCGCCGCGGAGACGCTGGTCACGGAGTCTGAAGTAGCGATACGAAGCCGGCCGCCTCGACATTGGGGCGGCCGGTTAGCTGACGGGGGGTTGCCCTGGGACTCGGAGCGAACGGGGCCGACGCCACAAAACCCCACTACCGTTGGCTGAAAACCGAGAGCGCCGAAGCGTTGCGCGAGACCGCTAGATTAGGTGGTTGGCTTGTGCTTCACCACCATATAAGTGATTTGCGACGGATACTGTGCTGAATGGTGTACGGCGGAGTGCGCCACGACGCCGGTGGTTTCGTCGTAATTGTTCCCACCCGTGTTCAGGTTGCGGTCGAACCGCGGGAAGTTGCTGCTCGATACCTCGATGCGAAGCCGGTGCCCCACGTCGAAGTAGTTGCTCGTCGTCAGCGGTTGCAGCGTCACCTCGTACACCTCGCCCGGCTCCATCCACGCCAGCGGCTGGTCGTAGCCATTGCGGTAGCGCATGCGTTGGATGGACTCGTCGAGGTTATAGGCGCGGCCGTCGGGATAAACGTCGATCACCTTCACTGTGAAATCCGTGTCCCTGGCGTCAGAGGAGACGTAGAGCTTTGGCACGATGGGCCCAGTGACTTCGGTTCCTTCCCGGAACGGCTCAGAGGTGTACACCAGGACGTCGGCGCGGTTTTCCATCGGGCGTTGGTCGAACGAGCCAGCGGTCACGGCGTTGCCCTGACAGCAGACGTTGCCGCCGTGCGACATGACCGGATCCATCGGATCATAGGTGAACATGTCCGGCTGGTCAGTGCTCGGTGGCGACATTGTCAGCACACCGTCACCGGACATGGTGTTTGCATTGCCGCCGCTCGAGAGATAGAGGGTCATCTGTTCGGCGCCCTCGGGTGGCCACGTGTCCGACGATTGCCACTCGTTACTCCCCATCGTGAAGTAGTGGACTTTGGGCAGCGTGTCGAGCACCTCACCGCCTTCACCCTTGAGGAAGCGGTCGAAGAACTCGAACATGATCTCCTGGTAGTTGAAGCGCACGTCGCCCAAGTTGCGCTCACCCACGACATACTCCTCCGGGCCGGGCTGGGCACCGCCGGCCCCGGTTTCCGTCCTGCGAAACCCGCAGTGTGTGGTCGGAGCGATTACTGCCCACTGCTGGTCCGCAACATCTCCATCCGCCGTCGCCCGCGCGTGGTTGTACATCGTGATGTTTGGGCCTACCGACACGTCGTACCACGACATGAACCAGAGCCCGGGCACGTTCAGTGACATGTTGTCGTGCCATAGTCCGCCGCGGTGCCACGCGGGATCGTTCGGGGCGCGCTTGATCATCGCACCGCCAGTGGCTACGGGCATCGAGTCCGCGAAGATCCCACGCGGCGCGCCCAGCGCCTTGAGGATGTCCTGCGTTGGGAGGTGCCAGAACGCCTCCGACCAGTCCACGGAGTGACGGGCCTGTGACAGGTCAAACAGCTTCGACCCTGCGATGAGCTCTTCCTGCGTCGCGTCCCGCGGAAACAAGGGCCGAACCTGGTTCTGCTGCCCAGAGAGCCAGCGGATGAACAGCATCTGTACGGCTCCGCCGCGATACCAGTTTCCCTGCTCGTAGTAGGGGCCAACACGCCCCACACCGGCTCCGAAGCCCTGCACGTTCATCGCTGCGAATCCTGGATGGCCCAGCGATGCGACGGCAGGTTGCCACTCAGCCGTCGAGGAGCACCCGGTGGTGCCGACTTTGCCGCTGGACCATGGCCGGCTCGTGATCCACTCCAGTTCGTCATATCCGTCTGTGAGCGGGGGGCCAAGGATGTCCCAGTTCCCTTCGGCGAAGAAATGTCCGCGCTCCTGCATGTCGACGTGGACGTACCCGCGCTTGACTGACCTGAGCGCCCTGGACATGTCCCTCGGCACGCCGTTACTGACGTCCCAAAAGTTGAAGTTGTAGGGTGTGCGGACCCAGATCGTCGGGTATCGCCTGGAAGTGTCCTTGGGACGGTAGATGTCGGCTGGGATGCGGATCCCGTCCCGCATCGTGATCATGACCTTCCGTTCGACGATGGCGATCGATTGGAGTTCGTTCTCCGTGGCCCAACGCGCGGCCTTTTCTTCATCGGTCAGGTCTTGGGCATACATCGGGGCGGCTGCGGCGCATAGTGCCACCGCAGCTAACATCAACCCTGTAAGTGTCTTATTCATGCTGGCAACCTCAATCGTCAGTCGTACACGGTGCCGAAGCGCTCCCGCTGCTCGGCGCTCCCCAGGGCGACGAGCGTTGAGCCCTTAACTAGCTGCTGGTCGGAAGACAGACTCGTGATAATCTGCCGGTCCTGCTGGACGCCGATCACGTTCAGGCCGGTGCGCGCGCCGATCCCCGCCTCGTCGAGCGTCTTGCCCGCGAGCGAGAGCGGGAGCGCCACGTAGTAGATGTCCACACCCTCGCCCAGCACCACGAGCTCTCGTCCCTGGACGATCGAGTGCACGGTCTGCACTCCTAAGGACGCGTAGCTCAAAACGAAGTCGGCGCCGGCGCGCTGGATGGCCTCGACATTTCGCTCGTGTGTGACCCGGGTAAGGATCCGCGCGTCGGGATTGAGCCGGCGGCAGTACACCGTCAGGTAGACGTTCACTGCATCGTCGTGCGTCGTGAGCAAGACGCACGGCGTGTCCGCGATCCCCGCTTCGTCGAGTATGTGCCGGTCGGCAGCGTCACCCAGAAACAGCCGATCGGGAATGCTACCGATTTGCGGCTCCAGTTCCGGGTTGCGTTCCACGATATGGACGGGGATATCCCGCCGCTTGAGGGCCGCGGCTGCGGCCCCACCCACCTTGCCACCGCCTACGATGAGCACCGGATTTGGATTGGCGTCGTATATAACGAGTACTTCGTCTAGCTCCGCGATCTGCTCGGGGGTGCCCATCGCGACGGGCACGCTGAGCGGCGACAGTTCCAGGTCCGGACGGGCGGGGTGGAACTGCCCACGCTCCCACACTCCGACGATTGTGGCACCCGCAAACTCGCGCAACCGTGTGTCGCGGATGGTCTGGCCCTGGAACGGTGTGTTGTGCACCGGGAACTCGGCGAGCAGTAGGTCATGGAACTTGCCGATCACGTTGGCGTGCGTTGTCCCCGAAGTCACCCGGTTGGCGAGGTGCTCGCCGAGCTGGTGTGTGAGAGGCAGCACATGCGTGGCGCCGCTGAGCTCCAGCACGTCAATCGAATCTTCGACCTCGGCCAGCGCAACGATGGGCACCGATTCAGACAGCTCGCGCACGGTGAGGACAATGTTGGAGTTGACCGTGTCCGATGCGTTGGCCAGGACGAGACGAGCATGCGCGGCTCGGGCGGCTCGGTATGTTTCAACGGAGTCCACCTCACCCGTGAGGACCGGCACGCCCACATCCTGCATGCGCAACGCGAGCTCGGCGTCAGGCTCGATCACATAGGCCGGCACGTCCGCCAATTGCAGGCGGCGGATGAGCCCGAGCGCGATGGGATCGTTTGCGCAAATCAAAACGTGATCCGTGAGGCCTTGCGGCACCGACTGGATCGAGCGGATGCGGCTGCGGTTCCGCTGCTCGAGCCACGGGGCGTAGATAACTCGGATGAACAGAAACGGGAGGATAATGAGGATCATTACCATGCCGGTCACGAGTACTACGGAGCTGAAGGCGCGGCCCAGGTCGGTCTCGAACGTGATGTCGCCGAAGCCGAGCGTGCTCATCACCGTGAGCGCCCAATAGACTCCCGTGAACCACGAGTGGTCCTGACCTTCCCACGCCATGATCACGTGGAAGAGCCAGCCGTAGATCAAGATGACCGCGACGAGGAGGACCAGGTACTTCACGAACGGCGCGAGCTGCCGGCGCAGTTGGGTTTCCTCGGTGAACAGCGTAGCAAGCTGGGAGCCCACGGTTTTCATGCAGATATGTTAATACGCTGGAACCGTATGGGGATGATGGCTGGGCGGTAGGGCGATCGGTGTGCAACGGAAACACTCTCGTCGAGTTTGACACACAAGTGTAGGAAATGGGCAACCACCCATCGGTCGCGCGTTCCGTAAGTGCTTGTTGGTTAGCAACTTAGAGCATCTGGCAGCAAGGCAGGCTGGGGAGGCGGCCCCCCGGAGGCCCGTTGCGGGCTGTCTTGTTCGGGCGGTGGCTTTGCCATAGGCTCACCAAGCAGCGCTTCCGACCATCGCAGGCGTACGGCTCTCGGCGGGACCATTCTTTGGAACTGCGGCTTTACATTACCATCCCGCCCCTATCTTGGCCCATAGGTGCCAACGCCCTGGGAGACATAGAAGTGAGTGCCGCCGCGCACATGCAACCCCTTGTTGAGCGGGAATAACAGTGGCGAAAGCGGAGTAACGGGAAAAACCTGCCCGGCATGGGTGTGACCGGACAGCATCAGTGCGACGCCTCGCTAGGATACTCATTCGAGATCCACCGGGCGGTGGTGCATCAGGACTCCACTTGATCATCTCGTTTCACACCGCAGAATTGTCGTCCGACAACGGACATATCTCTGGCGATTTCTCGTCCTTCATTGCAGAATGGTATGCGAAGGATGACTGGGCACGCAGTAGCACCTGTGTCGGTCACCCTGGTGCCTGGTGCCTGGTGGCATGGGTGGATTGGAAGGGTGGCGAGACGGGACCGACTGGCCATTTTGAAACCCGCGAACCCCAAGTAGCGTCCGGAACGAGAACCCATGAAACGCTACGACAAGCTCACCATCATCAGAAACCGCCACCGGGCGCGGGATCTCCGCATGTTCCGAAAGCTGGTGGAGACATACTTCGAGCGATCGGAGTATGACGCGGACGGCCTCCCGGTGGACTGGGAGGGCGCGCGGGCCGCCCGCTCGCAGATCAACCGCATGCTTCCGCGGGTCCTTCAGGTGGTCCGGGCGGCAGGGATAGGGTCGCCTGAGACGGTTACCGACCCCGGGGTGGATGTCGGCGATCCCGACGCACTCCAGCACATCTTCACCAACCGTTATGCCGATACGGGCGGGCAGGAGATTCTCGACGTCGTCGACATGGCGTTGGGGATCTACGAAGCCAGCCGCTTCATCGCTCTGGCCCGCACCGTCAACCCCTTCCACTACGCCGCCACTGCGCTGACGTTCGGATTCAGCCTTCCCCGGCGTCTACTCAACGCGCTCGGGTTGCTACCGCGGCGTTCACGCGAGCCGGGGATCGGAGCGGAAGACGTGTCGAGGCTCGAGGCGGTGGCGGCGCGACTGGCGAACGCCGAGGAGTTGATCGAGATGCGATTCTCGGAGATACGCGACCGGCAAGCACAGCAGTTAGCGGAGAGCGCGCGTCAACTCGTGGAGCTGGCGGAGCGTCTCGACTTCACCGAGAGGGTGTTGGCACAGCAGCGACCGCTCAACAGCCTCAAGTCACCCGACGACAGCGACGTCGCCACACCCGCCTAGGTGGAAACATGAGTGAGCGACCGGCTGAAGCCGCTGCTCGGCTCGTCTGCCCGTAAACGGGATTCATGTGATCTCGCTTGAGCGAGCGACCAGCCGAGCAACGAGCTTGCTCGTTCGCAACTGACCAACCCGTTCAACGCCCTTCTGCCACCAACCTCCCAACCCTGCCTCGAATCTCCTCGACGAGGGGTTGCAGCTCCGAATCGGCTTCCGCCCACAGGTCCACGAAACGGCTGTAATACTCGGCTGCCTTCTCGCGGTTACGGCAACTTGCTCTCCACGAGCTCCTTGCCCGGGTCGGTATCCGGTACGTCGCAAGCTATTCCTATATATCCTCCTTGGCCCAAGGATTATTGCTACCACACGTATTGACTTTGTATCACAAAGTACTTTACATTGACGAAGTCCAAACCGGACGATGCGTATGAGCCTGCCAACCCAGCGGGGCCTTGGCATCCTAGGGCTGGCTGCCCTCCTAGGAATCCTCGGCGATGCACTGCTCAGAGCCACACCGTGGGGCATCAATCTCCCGCTGTTTGTGGGGGTGGCCGCGGCCGCCGGATGGGCCCTCCTCCCCGAGCCAGCGAACAGCCGCACGCAGCTCACCGGTTGGCCCCTGCTTGCCGTGATGTTCTTTGCCCTCTGCTTTGCCTGGCGGGACTCGAGCTTCCTCGAGTTCTGGAACGCCGTCGCGATCCTGAGCGCGATCTCCCTCCCCGCGCTACAAATGCACGGCGTTCGACTTCGGCTCGCTCGCATCACCGACTACGCCATGGGATTAGCCGCAAGCGGCGTGAACGCCGCCGCCGGAGCTTTGATGTTGAAGCCCGACGATGTTCCCTGGCACAAGATGTCCCGCCTCGGCCGACGGGCGAGAGCGACCGCCGTCGGTGTGGCGCTCGCCGTTCCTCTGCTGTTCGTGTTTGGTGGTCTGTTGATGTCGGCAGACCCGGGGTTCGAGCGAATCGTGCGGTCGTTGGTGGACTGGGACTTCTCGACTATGGCATCGCACGTGCTATTGGCCGGATTCATTGCGTGGACGTCGACCGGCTATCTGCGCACGCTCGCTACGGCCAACGACCCTGTCCTCAAACTCGCAAGCTCAACACTCGCCAGGGCGCCTCAAAAACCTGCACTCGGCATCGTCGAGTTGGGAATTCCGTTAGGAGCGTTGAGCCTGATCTTTCTGGTGTTCGTGGTACTGCAGGCCCGCTACCTGTTCGGTGGAGAGGCAGTGATTCTGGAAACGGCAGGCCTCACGTACGCCGAGTACGCCCGCGGTGGTTTCTTTGAACTGGTCACGGTCGCGACGCTGCTGTTACCGGTGCTGCTCGGGACGGAGTGGTTACTCGACAAGGGCAACCTGCGGAATGTGATGCGCTTCCGGTCATTCGCTGTGACGCTCCTGGTGCTCATCGGTTTGATCATGTTGTCGGCGGTACAGCGCATGCGGCTCTACATGGACGCATACGGCTTGACAGAGGATCGCTTCTACGCAATGGCCTTCATGATCTGGATCGGTGTGGTGCTCGCGCTGTTCGGCACCACGGTGCTGCGAGGAATGGGGAACCGATTTGCGTTTGGGGCGGTCACGACAGGCTTTGCGACGCTGGCGGTCCTCAACATCATGAACCCTGATGCAATCATCGCGCGGACCAATCTGTCGCGTGCCGAGGCCGGAGCGGAATTGGATCTGGAGTACGCCGTGCGGTTGCGCGCAGACGCTATCCCTGAGTTGGTTGCCCGAGCGCCGACACTGCTAGCGGGCGATCAATGTGAGGAATTCTGGAACAGTATTGATCGCTGGACGGCGCGCGAGTGGGCTGACTGGAGGACGTGGAACCTGAGCCGTTCAAAGGCCCGTCGTGCGGTGCGCAATGCCGGTCCAGCGGACTGTCAGGCAGCGGAAGCCACAGGCGAGCGATTGAGATGAACGCCGTTCACTGAAGGATGACGGTTCGCTCCACTAACGCGCTACCGGCCCCAGATACTTGTCTAGCCAGGCGAGGGTCTCTTTGATGTACTCCGCCCTCGGAGGTATGTGGTCGGTTTCGTAGAGAATGAGGCGCTTGTCTTCCTGCGGGGTCCCCAGCAACTCCAGCATCGGCCGGGACGATGTCTCGGGAGTAAGAGCCGCGTCGTACTTGCCGTTCAGGATCAGGGTCGGTGTCCTGACTCGGGTTACGTAGGTAAGATCACGGGCCTCGGGTCTCCCGATCCCGAGGAGGCCCCCCGCGATCAGGACGCTCGCGTCAAAGCGTTCCTCCACCGCGGGCATGATTGAGCCCAGGTACCCTCCCCAACTCATACCGTAGTAGGCAAGCCTTTCGCTGTCGATGTCCTCGCGGGTCTCCAGATAGTCGATACTACGACGGAGATCCTTCACCACCTGGATCAGGTACTCGGTGTATGCGTAGCTATTTGGGTTCCCCGGCGCTTGGAGGAGTGCAATGAACTCCGGTCCACCCCGTTCGAAAGTGCCTTTGTAGACGGGATAGAGAACGGCGCGGCCGTTCCTCACCAGGTAGGAGAGGAACATGGTGAACTCGTAATAGCTCACCAACTCCTCGCTCGTAGGCATCCAGACGGACGCGTCTCCCGGGAAATAGATGACGGTCTGATATGGTGGCGGTGTGTTGGCGGGAAGGAAAAGGTGGGCAAGGACCCGCTCGCCGCCGTACGCGGCGTCGAAAGAGATCCTCTCATGAGTCCAGCCAGATGGACTCTCCTCCCGGGACTCGACCTCGGTGTTCAGCTCCGTCTTGTCGTAATTGAACTGTTCCCTGTAAACCTGGAACACGGCTTCGGGAACCGGGGGCTGGGCGCGGACATCGAACGAGAACTGAGGACTCCGTAACCCGAACGCAGCCTCGGGCACCGTCTCGAGGTCGGGATAGAAGGCCAGCCGGAACCCGTTCCTGGGGGAACGGTTCATGGGCGGCGACTGCCTCTCGTACTCGAACTCGTAGCTGTTGTCTTCCCAAGATCCTCCTCTCACCACCCTCCCCTCGGCGGTCTCGTTCCAGCACCACTCCCTCACGTTGCCCGGCATATCGTAGGCCCCGTAGGCGGTGATGCCGGGAAGGCTTCCTACGGGTACCGGCCCCTGACCCCCGAAGTTGGTGACGGGAGCAAAGACTCCGAAGCCTCCGAGCTGGGGCCATTGGATCATGGGAGTGAAGGCTCCTCGAGCCACATTCCAATGGACGGCAGTGGGAAGGCTCATCCCAGCGTACTCGGCATAGGCCGCCGCCTCGTACCAACTCACCCCCGAGACCGGATACTCGCCCTGGCCCTGAGGAAAATCGCCCCCTAGCCAGGTGGAGGGCCCCGGCTGGCCAGTCTGGTCCACGAACTCTCTTTGGGCCTCGTCCCAGGTGAACGTTCGTCCGGCGTTCACGAATGGGTGCTTCCAGTACTCCCGGTTCCCGTACCCGCCGGCGTCCACGAAAGCTTTGTACTCCCGGTTGGTGACCTCGTACCGTCCGATGAAGAAGTCACCT